>CANIZU010000029.1 GCA_947472115.1 Flavobacteriales bacterium
CGTTGGCAGAAAGTGTTATACCCGATGAGGATTCAATATTGGCGAGTCTCGATATTGAAGAATTGGAAGATTTGCTGAACTAATACTTTTTCTGATGGAGGAGGGCTTCTTATTTAAGGCGTTTTCTGAACAAGCATCGGCCGATTGGATATTGGCGTTGTCAAATCAATTGTCGCCTTCGGATTTCTCGAAAATTGAAGCGCAATTGATACGTAATGAGCGAGATGGCATTCCTTCCTATCCAGCAGTGGATGATATTTTTCATGCCTTTACACTAACACCATTGAATGATGTAAAATGCGTGATTCTTGGGCAAGATCCATATCATCAACCTAATCAAGCCATGGGTTTATCGTTCTCGGTTCCTAGAGGCATGAAAATTCCGCCATCGCTTCGTAATATTTTCAAGGAACTGGAATCGGATTTACTAATTAAGGCGCCTCAACATGGCGATTTAACGAATTGGGCGAGTGAAGGTGTTTTGTTGTTGAATACGATTTGGACTGTTTCGGATAGTTCGCCGCTATCGCATCAAAAGCTAGGATGGGAGCGGTTTGTTGAGAAAACACTGACCGTTTTGTCTAGTCAAAACCCCTTCGTCGTATTTGTATTATGGGGAAAATCGGCTCAAGTATTCTCTCGTTGTGTTGATGAAAGCAAGCACTTGGTAATTGTTGGCGTCCATCCCAGTCCACTGTCGGCCCATTGCGGTTTTTTTGGTTCAAACCCATTTTCTAAGATAAATGATGCCCTTTTTGCTCATGGAAAATCTTCCATAGATTGGCGATTGAATTCTTGAGCGATTGATAAATCAAACAGTAAATTTTGCTGTGAATATGTTTGTCAACTGTAAACGCTGGAATGAAATAAATTTGATACGTGGAAAATCCAATAAGTATATCTGAAGCCACCATTCACCAAGGTAGCATTGCCATATTGCAAAATGTGAGTTTACAAGTATCAGAGGGCGAATTCGTTTATCTGATTGGTAGGACTGGCTCTGGCAAATCATCGTTGCTTAAAACCTTATACGGTGAATTGAAATTACAAGAGGGTAGAATTGATATCGCAGGATATGATTTGCAGTCAATTAAACCCCAAGAGGTTCCATTTTTACGTCGAAAATTGGGCATCGTATTCCAAGATTTTCAGCTGCTAACGGATCGAAATGTATTGGACAATTTGATGTTTGTGTTAAGTGCAACCGGATGGAAAAACAAGCACGAAATGTTGGATCGATGTAAAGCCGTTTTAGAAAAGGTGGGATTGCAAACCAAAGATTATAAGATACCTGCAGAATTGAGTGGGGGTGAGCAACAACGTTTGGTAATAGCTCGTGCTTTACTGAATGACCCCAAAGTATTGCTTGCTGATGAACCTACGGGTAATTTAGATCCAGAAGTCAGCGATGAAATTATGATGCTCCTTAAAAATATCGCCCGCGAGGGGACGGCTATCTTAATGGCGACGCATGATTATCGTTTGATACAAAAGTTTGGTGGAACCGTTTGTAAGCTGGAGGATCGTACGCTTAAATTGGTCGATTCGTTTCAAATTACATAGTATGTAACATTGATAATCAATGGCTTATGCACACACTTCTAACCATTTTGTATAATTGAAGTCTACGTCGTGGTGAACTGCAGCTATCCTGTCTCACGGTTTGCCAGGTCCGAATAGATAAATCGTTTTTCAGTTTGGGATCGATCAACAATGCCGCCCTTGATCCGCTAGGAATTTGATTGAATAGGATCGTGTTGTCGGTGTAAACTTCTAGGCTTGTATCGGTCATAGACTTATTGATACTGAGTATTTCATTGGGATTCTGACCTATTAGAAAATGCCCTTCCGATATATTGATTTTGACTTCGACGTTCGTTTTGTTCTTCATTGCATTAAAGTTGAGCTTTTGAATTGCATCTTCATATTCCAATTGATTTTGAATGGCAATTGCATTGGTTGAAATGAATACAAAAGGTTTCGTTGATCTCACTGTCGATAGCAATTTACTGGTTAATCCAATGTCATTAAAGGAACCCATAAACGTTGGAACGATGAAAAATACGGTGTTATAAATCCAAATACCCAGTGCTATTTTACGAATGTGTGTCAATATTGGTATTATTCCATCGTGAAATGACAATATAAATAACATGGGTAGCATAACCATGAATTCAGCATTACCTACAGAATAAAAAGCAAATGCGAGCTGCAGGATAAAAGCGATAAAAAAGGGATTTTTCGCTCGGTTAATGAGATTTGAGAGAGATGCTAGCTGCTTAATTTTTGATGCAAATCGACGCATTTGTTTTTTCAACGAAATACCTAAACCATAAAAGGATAGCACCGCTCCGCCTATTCCAATGAGTGATAGGACTGTCCAATTTTCAATCAAAATCAACATATTTCCGTGAACCTGAAAGATTGTCCTAAATCCATTGATCAGGGTGAATTTTAGATTGTTGATGTTTGGTATGACTTGGACCAGCCCGGCATCGACATCATGAAGAATGAAACTCGATATAGATTGGTTTGATTGAATCGCAAATAAAATATAGAACAATATTATAGTGAAAGCGGATAGGACGACAGCCATGAATCTTCTTCGATAAATGCCGCTTACCACGAATGCGAGAAACCAGAAAATATAACTTTGATGAAAGAGTACGGAAATCGCTAGTAATAGGAAGCCCATATATTCATGGGATTTAGAATTGTTAAAATTTGTTATCAAATGACTTCCGAGTAAGGCAGAAAAGAGAGGAAGGATATAAGTCTCGTTTTCTAGCGAAAATCGCAATACGCCAAAACATCCCGCGACTAATAATGTCCAATAGATCGATTGATTCTGATTGTATTTGAGGGCTAAAAGAACTTTATAGAAAACGAATATCGCAAAGCCATAGAACATCCAATTCATTGCGGTAAAACCGTTGATTGGGTTGATTTTACAAGATATAAAAATCGGTTTTAAAGCATAGCACAGGTAGTTGTAAAACAAATGGTGCGCTGAAACGAGCTCTTTTGATTGCCATGAATCTGCCTGAATAACGTCAGCAGCATAGCCCCAGCCGTCGCCTGTATGTCCAATAGGGACAGATAGCAATAGGGCGCCGAAAATGACAAAAATTGCAACAAATAAATAACCAATTGCATTTATTGAAAATCGCATCGCAACAAATATAGGGTGTGCTATCTTTGTGCGGTGCAATCGGCTTTAGAGAATCCAATATTTAAATTAATAGGCAAAACTGCCGATAGGTTAGATTTGCGTGCCTATGTCGTTGGTGGGTTTGTTAGGGATTTGTTATTGCAGCGTGAAAACAAGGACATCGACATTGTTGTTGTGGGCAATGGGGTGGAGTTCGCTCAAGCGGTTGCGAAGGATTTCGACAATGACTGTAGCTTGAGTGTTTTTAGAAATTTCGGAACGGCTCAAATTAAGTTTGATGATTGGATTATCGAGTTTATTGGTGCGAGGAAAGAGAGTTATCGTCGGGATTCTAGAAAGCCAATTGTGGAAGATGGGACCCTTGAAGACGATCAAAATAGGAGAGACTTTACCATTAATTCCATGTATCTATCGTTAAATTGCGATAATTATGGTGAATTATACGACCCTTTCAATGGAATACAGGATTTGCAAAATATGGTCATCAAAACCTGTGCAGATCCACAAATTACTTTTGATGATGATCCGTTGAGAATGCTACGAGGGATTCGTTTTGCTACGAGGTTGAATTTTAGGATTGATGTTCAAACCTTTGAGGCTATCAAAGCAAATGTTTCAAGAATAGAAATTGTATCTCAAGAACGAATTTCTGATGAGATCAATGGAATGATCATGTGCGAAAAACCCAGCAGAGCGTTCGAAATGATGTCGAACACGGGCTTGTTGGACATCCTTTTCCCCGAAATGATGCTGTTGCACGGCGTGGAAACGCGAAATGGCAAATCTCACAAGGATAATTTCTTCCATACACTGCAAGTGCTAGATAACATTTGTCAGTTTACTGATAATCTATGGTTGCGCTGGGCGGCAATTCTGCATGACATAGCCAAACCGGCGACAAAAAGATTTGATAATCAGCACGGATGGACATTCCACGGTCATGAAGATAAAGGATCTAGAATGGTGAAAGGCATTTTTAGGCGGATGCGTTTGCCGCTAGATGATAAAATGCGATATGTATCCAAACTGGTATTATTGCATTTACGTCCGATCGTGCTTTCTCAGGAAATCGTGACTGACAGTGCAGTTCGTAGGTTAATTGTAGATGCTGGGGAGCATGTTACCGATTTAGTTACCCTGTGCAGAGCTGATATCACTAGTAAAAACGAGGCGAAAGTCGAGAAGCACCTCAAAAACCTGGTTAAGGTCCAAGAGAAGATAAACGAGGTCATATCTAAAGATGAGCTCAGAAACTGGCAACCTGTACTTACCGGCAATCATATTAAAACATATTTCCAAATTCGAGATCCTCAGCATATTGGCATGATCAAAGAAGCGGTTCGAGAAATGATTTTGGACGGTCAAATCGCCAACGAATTGGACGTTGCAATGGAAAGGGCAATTGCGGTTGCAAAGGATTTAGGTGTGTTTCCCAAATCACAAGGGTAAGAATTAGACCACGAGATTGGGATTCCCTTCAATTTCTTCGAATAAAATCACGAAATTTGCATTCTAGTTATGTTACAAATTGCCAATATTAGAAAAAATGCCAAAGAAATAGCTGAGCGTTTGGCTATTCGTGGTTTGGATGGAGAAGCCTTGATGTCATCTGTTTTAGAAATGGACGAAAGAAATCGTTCAAAAAGGACAGAAATGGAATCGTTACAAGCCAAGGGCAATCAGATTACATCGCAAATTGGCGAATTGTATAAAACAGGCAAAAAAGCCGAGGGTGATATTTTGAAATTGCAGAGTGTCGAAATTAAAGACTCGCTAAAGCAATTAGAATCGGATGTTGAATTATTGGATCAGGAATTAACACAACTGTTATTGACCATTCCAAATACGCCTTCTGTTGAGGTTCCCAAGGGAAAAACACCGGAAGACAACAAACAGGTGTTCTTATGGGGCGAAATGCCCAAGTTGCATGAGGGAGCCTTGCCGCACTGGGAATTGGCGGCTAAATATGATATCATCGATTTCGAATTGGGTGTAAAAATTGCAGGTGCGGGTTTTCCTGTATACAAGGGAAAAGGTGCCATTTTTCAGCGTGCATTAATCCAGTTTTTTCTAAATGAAGCAGGGAAAGCCGGATACATGGAAATTCAACCTCCATTGATGGTTAACGCAGACAGTGGATATGGTACGGGTCAATTGCCTGATAAGGAAGGTCAGATGTATCATGTGGGTGTGGATGATTTGTATTTGATTCCCACAGCAGAGGTACCCATCACCAATTTATATAGGGATGTAATTCTTCAAGAATCTCAATTGCCAGTCAAAAATGCAGGACATACACCTTGTTTCCGTCGTGAAGCCGGAAGTTATGGCGCTCATGTAAGAGGTTTGAATCGCTTGCATCAGTTTGATAAAATAGAAATAGTACAAATTGTTAAGCCTGAGGGTTCATACGAAGTGCTGGAAGAAATGAATCAATACGTGCAAGGATTATTACAAAAGCTGGGATTGCATTACCGTGTATTATTGCTTTGTGGCGGCGATATGGGCTTTACGAGTGCAAAAACCTATGATATGGAAGTTTGGAGCGCAGCCCAAGAAAAATGGTTGGAATGTAGTTCGGTGAGTAATTTTGAAACTTTCCAAACCACACGCTTAAAATGTCGTTTCCGCAACGCTGAAGGAAAAACCGAATTGGCCCATAGCTTAAACGGTTCAGCCTTGGCATTGCCGAGAATCGTAGCGTCGTTGCTAGAAAATTATCAAACGCCAGAAGGTATTGTTGTACCAGAGGAATTGGTGAAATATACAGGATTCACAATGATCAACTAATTTATGATCGAACCATTAAACTTGCCAAAATTTGACTGGGATGCACCTACATCTTTGGGTGAATTGTTGAATCATGTTTTAGAGATACAACATTTCCCTACGGAATTGGCCAAGGTGATTTCCACTATTCAGGAATCTCAGTGGGATTTGAGCTATCGAGAAGGTGGATGGTCGATTAAGCAAATTGTGCATCATTTGGCGGATTCACACATGAATGCCTACGTCAGGACCAAACACATTATCACCCAAGATCAATCTCAAATTCAACCGTATGATGAGAATGCTTGGGCAAGTTCTCTCGATGCAGATTTTCATCATGAAGCGTCTTATTTGATTTTATTGGGATTGCATCAGAAATGGTCGTTGTTGTTGCTTGAATCTCTAAAGGATGCTGCGAATCAGTTGGTAAAAACGCTAGAACACCCTGAAAGCGGACGTCAAGTGAGTTTGAGCGACCTAATTCGACATTACGCTTGGCACGGAACGCACCATTTAGAGCAAATTAAATATGCTCTGACTGTCAATAATTGATTATTTGTAGTCGCGGAAAACTTTCCAAATCTGGTAGGGTACTTTCAAGAAGTCCGTCCAACCGATTTTTGACCCTTTCACGTCATTCCAAGTGCGAATGGGTACTTCAAGAATCATTTCTGTGGCTCTTTTGCCGTATTGCTTTTTCAATCTCAGTAACATCTCTACATCAAACAGCCACGATGTTTTGAAGGGTTGTTCCATACAAATGGGGATAAGATGAGACTTGAATATTTTAGCTCCACATTGCGTGTCGTGCACTTTCCAACCCAGGCCTTGGCTGATAAAAGTCGCGAATAACCGACCTGAATAGTGTCTAAAAACGGTTCTCTCAATTTTGGAGCCCAAACGAGCAACGCGAGAACCAATAATCATATCGGGATCTGAGTCTTTTGCCAAGTGGAAAAACCAAGATAGCTCCGAAAAGGGTGTCGCCAAATCTGCATCCCAAAATCCAAAGTATTTGGCATCAATGATTCCGTTTCCAATGGTTTCACAGTTTAGAAGAAATGTTGGAGCGGGGGTGTTGTTTGATAATGCATCGGCCCATAATAATCCGCGTTGCACGGCGGTTGCTTTGCCTTGGTTGTCAATATAACTTAGAATATGAATTCGATTCTGAACCTTAGAATCACAATTGGAATGTAATTGTCGCAATACTTCTATCGTCGCATCTTTGCTACCATCATTGACGAAAATCAATGTGAGATTTGGATTGTTGGACAACTCATTCAAATACGAATGCGTATCCAAACGGTCACTTTCATTGTAACAAGGAATTACGAGACAAGTTTTTTCCATTCCAAAATAGGGTGCCAAATTAGCATCGAAATCCGAAGCAACCTAAGCCGCGGTCAATTGTTTATGTCAGTTTTCACGATTTTTTCTAAAAAAGCGCTTTCGCGAAAGTAGATTTGCAACCGTATGCGGGTTTACCAGAATATTTTAGAAACGATTGGCAATACGCCGATGGTTAAATTGAATACGATCACCAAGGATTTACCTTGTACCGTGTATGCGAAAATCGAAACTACCAATCCAGGAAATTCGATTAAGGATCGTATGGCATTGAAAATGATTTTGGATGCCGAAGCCAGTGGAGCCTTAAAACCAGGCGGTGTAATTATTGAAGGTACGAGTGGCAATACCGGAATGGGGCTCGCAATTGCGGCAGTGGTAAAGGGCTATCGTTGTATTTTTACTACCACAGACAAGCAAAGCAAAGAAAAGGTTGATGCGCTAAAGGCGTTTGGCGCGGAGGTCATCGTTTGTCCAACGGATGTTGAACCAGAAGACCCAAGGAGTTACTATAGTGTAAGTACCCGATTGGCGGCAGAAATTCCAAATGCATGGAAACCCAATCAATATGATAACTTAAGCAATTCAAAAGCTCACTACGAACAAACAGGTCCTGAAATTTGGGATCAAACGGATGGTACTATTACGCATTTGGTTGTTGGAGTAGGAACGGGCGGAACGATTTGCGGAACCGGTAAATTTTTAAAAGAAAAAAACCCAGCAATTCAGATGTTAGGAATCGATACCTATGGCTCGGTTTTCAAAAAATATAAGGAAACTGGGATTTTTGATAAGAACGAAATTTACCCCTACATCACCGAAGGCATCGGAGAAGATTTCTTGCCGGCGAATGTCGACTTTTCAGTTATCGATCATTTCGAAAAAGTTACCGATAAAGATGCTGCAGTTATGACAAGACGCATTCCGCGAGAAGAGGGGATTTTTGTAGGAAATAGTGCGGGTTCTGCATTGGCAGGTATTCTTCAAATGAAAGATCGATTTAAGCCGACGGATGTTGTGGTAGTGATTTTTCATGATCATGGTACTCGCTACCTCGGAAAAATGTACAATGAGGATTGGATGAGGGATCGCGGTTTTATTGCGCCAAAACCCCTACAAACTGCAACTGACTTGATTGAAGGCCATGCACAGTTGCCATTACTGACAGTAAAAGAAGGTGATTCTTGTGAAGAGGTAATTAGCATCATGCAGAAATACAGTGTTTCGCAATTGCCAGTAAAAAACGATTCCGGTGATTTTGTAGGTGCTGTGGAAGATGCGCATTTGTATGCTGAATTGTTGAAAAACAGAGATTTAATGAGCCATCCGGTTTCTATCATCATGGGCAAACCTTATCCCATCGTAAGTCATATGGCTACGATAGAAGAAGTATCGACAAAAATCAACAAAGCCAATGCGGCAGTATTGACGATGGACATGGGAGGAAATTGGCATATTATTACCAAGCAAGATTTAATTCAAGCCATCGCAAAAGGAAATTCTTAATTATCACATGTCAGCTATCGTAATTAAAACAGCAGAGCAAATTGAAGGCATTCGCAAAAGTGCAAAATTGGCTGCTGAAACTTTGAAATATCTGGAACAATTTGTAGTTCCAGGAATGAAGACCATCGACATTGATAAAAAATGTGAAGAGTTTGTGCGAGATAATGGGGCGGTTCCAGCAACGAAAGGCTATCGCGGATTTAAACACTCTTGTTGCATTTCTCCCAACGAAGTTATTTGTCATGGCGTACCCAATCAAACGGTTCTAGTGCATGGCGATATCGTTAACATCGACGTTACTACGATACTTGGGGGTTACTACGGCGACACTTGCAAAATGTATTACGTTGGAGAGCCCAGCGAGTATGCGAAGAGATTGGTTGAAACCACAAGAGAGTGTTTACAGATTGGGATGGATCAATGTTTTCCAGACAATCGATTGAATAACATTGGATATAACATCGCCAAGCATGCCCAGAAAAATGGTTATTCTGTGGTTTATGAATTTTGCGGTCATGGCGTAGGTCTCAAGTTTCACGAAGCTCCAGATGTGGCCCATATTGCCGATGCAAATACAGGTCCGATCCTCAAGCCAGGCATGATTTTTACGATCGAGCCTATGATAAATGCGGGTAAGGCGAGAGCGAAAGTGGATAGGAAAGACGGTTGGACAGCCAGAACGATCGACGCGAAATTGAGTGCGCAATTTGAACATACCATTCTGATTACAGAAACAGGATATGAAGCGCTAACCGATGTTTATCACGAGTTCTGATGAGGGTTTTACCAATTCATACTGGAAACTTCAAATTGGATGGCGGTGCCATGTTTGGTGTTGTCCCGAAAGTGATTTGGAATAAACTCGTCCCTGCCAATGAGAATAACCTTTGCAATTGGTCGATGCGATGCTTGCTCGTAGAAATTGAAGACAGGAAAATATTGATCGATACGGGTATCGGCAACAAGCAAAGCGAAAAATTCTATGGGTATTACGATTTAAATGGCGACGATAGTTTGATGGGTTCACTCGCATCAAATGGTATTTCGGCCGATCAAATTACTGATGTTTTGCTTACGCATTTACATTTTGATCACTGCGGTGGGGCCATCATTAGAGACGAGGAATCGTTAATCCCGCAATTTCCAAATGCTGTGTATCATCTAACAGAATCACATTGGAATCACGCGAACAATCCAAATGATAGGGAAAGGGCCTCTTTTTTGCCAGAGAATTTCTTGCCTTTGAAAGAATTGGGACTTTTGAATTTTGTTAAGGAGGGCGATATGATAGCGGATTGCATCGAAATAAAAGTATTCAATGGTCACACTTTTGGTATGATTGCTCCGATTATTCATTGGGGTGCAACCAAATTGATGTACATGGCAGATTTGATTCCGGCTGCCGCCCACATTCCGGTAAATTATGTGATGGGTTATGATATTCAACCCCTGATAACGATGGAGGAAAAGAAATCACTACTTCCTTGGCTAGAATCAGAGCAAGTGTGGCTCATTTTTGAGCACGATGCTAGTTTCTGCAGAGCGCAGGTACAACAAAACGATAGAGGTCAATTCAAGGCGATAAATGCCACTGCGGATTGGTTCAACTAATCCTTTGTATTGCTATCAACCATACTTACTCCAAACCGTATTTCTTAGTATCTAGAGGTTTCCCGGTAGTTTCTTCGTAGATCATCATTACGGCTTGCACCGCGGTTTGAAAATCATTTTGATTTGTCGCGCTGCCCAACGATGACGCTTGTATCCACATGTTGTAATTACTCGCATCCTTCAACATTTGATAAGCCTGTGCTCCTAAATCATATACTCGATAATCCATGGGATTCATAGCAACTGCATTCTTTAACGTTTCGATTCCTGCTGCGATATCTCCCTTACTCATTTGTGCTTGGGCTTTCATGATGAACCCTTCGCCATCGCGAGGACGAGATTCTAGGTATTGAGAAATCACTTCGATGGCTTCATCGTATCGTTTTACATTCATCAAATATTGGAATTGCGCAAAACACGCTCTGCTATATTCAGGATAATATTTTCTTGCCTCTTTTACCGCTAGAATGGCCTTTTCGATATAGCCCATGCCAATGTAAGCAGACGACAAGTAGAATCGTACTTCAGAGCGCGCAGGATCAATCTTCAAATAGTTTTCTAACAATTCGGCACCTTGTGCATAGGCTGTGTCTTTTTCGATCGCTTTGATGCCCTTAAAATCGTCATGACTCGGACGTTCGATAACGATCCCAGATGGAACCCCATCAACCATTTGCTCATAAACGGTTCCTTTTGGAGGAAATTCACCCGAAGTTAAACGGGATTTATCAAAATAGGCATTGTAGAAAATACAATAGTCCCAATCCTTTGAACTGCGATCATCGAATCTTGTGTATCCCACATGTACGTTTTTGTCGTTTCTGCAATAGTATTTCACGTGATCCATTCCATAGGTAAGAACTTCGTATTTTTTCTCTGGATGCTTGCGTGCTACATTTTGGAGGAACCATTCTGTACTTGGACGTAAACTAGCCAAGTAATAGTCCATCTCGTACTCACCATATGCTTTTGAAGTTCCGCCATGAATTTCATTGAAATAGCTATAACTCACCGGGTGGTTTGCAAAAATGAATTTCGCAGGCATCACCAATAAAGCCAATGCAATCAAAGAAGAAAGCAATTTTAATTTGGCATTCAATTTCGAAAGGAAATCGCCGAACCACTGATAACCAATCACTGCAATGGTTACAAAGCAGGGTAGAGTAAATAGAATCTGACGAATCCCTCCGTACACTTGTGATTTTTGTATGTAGATGTAAACAATAGGGAAAATTGCCGCGAACAAGATTAGGAATATTTCATTGGTAAAACGCTTGCGATTTGAATAGACTAGTAATGCAAAACAGCCCAATCCAAACATAACCGCCATTGGTGTAGTAATAAATAGGTATTTCCTCAGGTAGTAAAGCGGTAACATATCTGAGTCGTATAGCTTCCCTTCAAATAACTGTCGCAATGAAACCGAGTAGTTTGTAAACTCTTTTAAAGCCTCCAATGGATTGGTAAATGGCTGATCAATACCGTAGGGCCATGGCGAAATCCCTAGTAGATAACTACCGAGTCCAATGGTGATAGTTGCAACAAACAGAGCTCCGAAACCCTTCCATTTTAGAGAAGTAAACTGTTTGAAACCGATGTGCTCAATGAATTTCAATCCGGCGTACATAATAAAGAAGGCGACAGAAAGTAGACCTCCAATACGAACGCTAATACCCAAGGCTGTACTTAAAACCAACCACAATGCGTTATTCCATCGGAAATGAGGCCAATTTTGGAACATCCTAATGGCGTAGTATAAGCTCATGATATAACCAAGAGCAAAAGGAACATCTTTCGGGTTATTCATCGCCTCGCCAAAGAACCTAGGCATCAAAAGCATCAACAAAAACGATAGCCATGCAAACGCCCAACTTCCTTGGGTTAATCTACGAACAACCAATGCGGTAAAGAGAATGCACAAAAATCCGAATATCGAATTCCACCAATGACGGAATTGCATTTGATCATCAACCCCAAGATAATACCCTAAAATTGTGGTGAAAGTATCAAAGCTAGAACCGTAAACGTGCATTACACGATCGGGATCTTTGATGGTTGCCACTCCAGCGCCCATGGTTGGGAATGCTTTCGCTAATGTGGGCATGCGCTGACCTTTTAGTTCGTTAGTGTCGATAGGTATCGCCTCACCAATTGATTCTAGATAATAATTGGCTATCAGTTTGGAATAGGTGTATTGAGTGAATTCATCCCCAGAAATACTGGCGGTTTTGCTCATTTGGGTCATGAAAACCAATGAAAACAAGGAGATTAACAAAAACACCCAACGATGGATGTTCTTATTGGCCGTGATGAAATAACTACCCGCCATTTTCCATTTTTGGGTTAGGATGTTCAAGGCCGACATAGGTGTGGATTGAACTGGCAATTCCAACGATTGTTCTAGCGTGGTGGTTTTATTGCACAAATAAACCAATTCAGCCATTGAGTCAATCTGAATAATTTCCGATACTATTTGAACAAGACAATCGGATGTTATAATTACAAATTTGCTTTGATAGTCAGCAGCAGTAAGGCCAAATATTGATTCAGTAAATCTTTTGTTTTTTACTTGAGGCTTCGCGATAAGATATCCTTTGTTCTTTAAAGAAATCAACGACAAACCTTGGTTGATGTCGGATGTTTTGGGTGCAACAGTGCCAGGATAAATCACCAAGATGTGTTTTTCCTCTATGTATGAGTTGATTTGCCCCTGATTTGTCTTGCACATCTCGATGAAATCATTCAACGAAATGGGTGAAAAGGGCAGTGAATACGGGGTGTTGTTTGATGTGTTGTTCGTAGAAACTTGCTTTGCCATACGTTTAGCAAACCTACAAGAAAAATTAATTCAATGTTTGCAGAATTTGCAAAAAGCAATAGAGTAGTTGTTTAAAGTTTGAAATTATCGCAAAAAGGTAGAAAATATTGTCATGTTTCAGGTTTATTACATATTTTTGCCGCCCGATCAAAGGAGGAACTATTTCTTGACAAACGAAAAAAACGAACAAGCCACAGACGAAACCGTAGAAGTTTCAACGGCTAAAACCACCAAAACAGCCGCCGCTGCCACTTCCCATGACGATTTTGACTGGAGTGCAGACGATGCCGGATTCGAGTCTTACTCGAACGATGAGCGCAAGCGCTTAGAAGTATCTTACAACTCAACTTTCCAACCCGTTGTTGAAAAACAAGTGGTTAAAGGCGTTGTTGTAGGTATGAACGAAAAAGATGTTGTAGTTAACATTGGATTCAAAAGTGACGGACTTGTACCACGTACAGAATTCCGCGACATGCCAGAATTGGCGTTGGGCGATTCAGTAGAAGTATTTGTTGACATTGCTGAAGACAAATTGGGTCAATTAATTCTTAGCCGCAAGAAAGCATTGCAAGAAACGGCTTGGGAGAAAATTGTTGAAGCTCATAACAACGACACAATCGTTACTGGATTTGTTCGCTCTAGAACAAAAGGTGGATTGGTAGTAGATGTATTTAGTTTTGATACATTCTTACCTGGATCTCAAATTGATACTAAGCCAGTGCGTGATTACGACCAATACGTTGGTAAAAATATGGATTTCAAAATCGTTAAGATTAATGAAATCTACAAAAACGTAGTTGTATCACACAAGGCGTTAATTGAAGATGATATTGAAGCACAGAAGTCTGTGATTTTGTCTAAGTTGGAAAAAGGACAAGTATTGGAAGGTGTTGTTAAAAACATGACCTCTTTCGGTGTATTTGTTGACTTAGGTGGAATTGACGGATTGTTGCACATTACAGATATTTCATGGGGACGTATCAACCACCCAGAAGAAGTATTGAAATTAGATGATCGTATCCAAGTCGTTATTTTGGATTATGATGATTTGAAGAAACGTATTTCTCTAGGATTGAAGCAATTGACATCTCACCCGTGGGATAATTTGACAGCTGATATCGAAGAAGGTACTCATGTAGCAGGTAAAGTTGTTTCTGTTGCTGATTACGGTGCATTCATTGAAATTAAGCCAGGTGTTGAAGGTTTGGTTCACGTAAGTGAAATGAGCTGGAGTTCACATTTGCGTAATCCTTCAGAATATTTGAAGGTAGGCGATGAAGTGAACGCTTTGGTGTTGTCGTTGGATAGGTCTGAACACAAGATGAGCTTGGGTATCAAACAATTGACTCAAGATCCTTGGATCGACATTGAAAGCAAGTACTCTTTGGGTAGCAAGCATTCAGGTATCGTTAAAAACTTGACATCTTATGGATTATTCCTAGAATTGGAAGAAGGTATTGATGGTTTGGTTCACGTATCTGATTTGAGCTGGAATAAGAAAATCAAGCACCCAAGTGAATTCACTAAGAAAGGTGATAAGTTGGATGTGATTGTATTGGAAGTTGATAAAGACAACCGTCGTTTGAGTTTAGGTCATAAGCAATTGGAAGAGAATCCTTGGGAAACCTTTGAAACAATCTTCTCAATTGGATCTATTCATGAAGGAACTGTTATGTCTGTTAACGATAAAGGCGCAACCATTCAATTGCAATATGGAGTTGAAGCATTCGCACCTTCACGTCATATCAAAAAGGCCGACAATAAGACGATGGCGGATGACGAAACTTTAGAATTTGAAGTAATCGAATTCTCTAAAGACGCCAAACGTATCATTGTTTCTCATAC
>CANIZU010000030.1 GCA_947472115.1 Flavobacteriales bacterium
GTTTTCATGATTGCGGCTTCTAGAACTAGCTATTTTAACATTGATTGGTCAAATATTATCTGGCCCGAATCCCTTTTAATCATACTTACATGTTGCCTAACCGCAGCAGGAGGATACATAATCAATGATCTGTTTGATGTAGAAACCGACCATATCAATCGTCCGAACAAAAGGATTCTCAAGCGCGATATTTCGCACAAAGCCGCCATCGTTTATTACATCATCCTAACCGCACTCGGTCAAATCTGCGGATACTACGCCGGTCTCGGGATTGGATTGTTTGCTTCTGCCATTGCGGTGCTACTCTATTTCTATTCATCAGACCTTAAAGCGATGGGCTTGCCGGGTAATTCACTCATTGCTTTTATGTCGGGCTCGGTTATTTATATCGCCTCCCGCGGCATCCATGAAATCAACTCTGCCTATTTTGCCGAATACGCATTCTTGGCCTTTCTGCTCACCATGGCCAGAGAGTTGGTGAAAGATGCGGAAGACGTAGAGGGCGACAAAGAGCAGGGTTGTGAAACGTTTCCGATACTTCACGGCACCCGAAAAACAAACATTCTGAGTAACCTGATTTTGGCTCTGATAGTCATTTTCCTAGTTACATCCGCCTATTTACTTTCGATAGAACCTTTTATCAATGTCAAATCGCACATTGAAATCCATCACTTTGTTTACCCAGCATTTTTGGTATTGGCCCTTGTCCCCATGATACTCAAATCCATGTGGATGATTGGCAAGGCGAACAACAAACGTGACTATAAGAAAATTAGCAAATGGCTCAAACTGACAATGCTGGTTGGGTTAATTAGTGTGTTATTTTCAGCGCCTTAATTCTTCACTAACCGGACAATCAACTGTCATTGCCCTTAGTAATCCCGAGGCACTCAGAATACATTTACTGCTCTCTATCAGCCCAGGCCTCCGCAATCGCCTCAAACTCCTCGTACCAAATAGGACCCATTTTCCGTGTGAGTGCCTCTTTTAAAAAGCGGTAAACCGGAACCTTTTTCTCTTCCCCCACCTTGCAAGCATCGTTACACAAGTTCCAATGATGATAGTTTAGGGCCATATACTCCCCGTATTGTTTCGCCCGGATTGGATATAAATGACAACTCATGGGCTTTCTAAACCAAGTTTTATTGTCGAAATACGCCTTCTCAATCGCACAACCCGCAATCCCTACCTCATCGTAAACCACAAACAAACACTCGCCGGTGGGACGACATACAGTCACCAAGTCACCATCGCGATCAGTTTCATGAAAGCCTTGCGCATCGAGCAAAGCCAAACCTTCCTCACCCATAAATGGCTTCACATGCTCTAATTCCTTTTCGATGATTTCCAATTCGCTCGCTTCCAACGGCGCACCGGCATCGCCATGAACACAGCACGCACCCTTACAAAGCGAAATCTGACATTCGAATTTTTTCTCTAAAATATCCTCAGAAACCAAGGCATTTCCTACGATAATCATAGGGCTAACAAATTACTCACCCAGATATTTTTTCCAGCCTTCCACTTCCAAACGATCCGCCTTACCCAACACTTCAGACTTCATCGATTCTTTGAAATCCGCCACGCGCTTTGCCAAATCTTTATCGGCCACACTTAAAATTTGCGCTGCCAAAATCCCCGCATTCTTGGCACCATTGATCGCAACCGTAGCCACAGGAACTCCCGGAGGCATCTGAACTATGCTATACAAGCTATCTACGCCACTCATTGATTTTGTATGGACAGGAACCCCAATCACCGGCAAATGCGTGAATGATGCCACCATTCCTGGCAAATGGGCTGCACCGCCGGCACCCGCAATAATTACCTCCAAACCACGATCGGAGGCCGACTCTGAATATTCCATCAACCGTTTTGGTGTCCGATGCGCACTTACTACCGTTAGTTCGTATTCCACACCCAAAGCATCCAAGATACTGGCTGCATCCTTCATAACCGGTAGGTCGCTGTCGCTCCCCATGATAATACCTACTTTTTTCATTGATTGATAGATTTAACTGCAAAGTTCGACAAAATTGAAACAAGTATATAACCAAAATAATAGACGATGACGCCTGTGCTACCGAAAAGCAAGCATGGAACAGTCATTACGAGTAAAATCATTTTGTATTTCCCCAAAGGGTCGTTTTTTACTCTTTTCAACGATAGCATAGGGATTTCGCTGATCATCATATACGAAGCCACCAAGGGCATATACAACCAAACATAGTAATTTGAGAACAACCCGGACAAATCGATCAACGGCTTTTGGAGGATCCAAATGTTTCCAGAATGACCCAAAGTATAGCTCATCCAAGCAAAACTGGCAAGCGCCATCCCCGTCATCGGCGTGGGAATCCCAATAAACCCTGTCGTTTGTCTTGTATCGATGTTAAACTTGGCCAAGCGATAAGCCGCAGCCAAAGGAATCATCATCCAGATGTATTGATTGATGCAAAACACACCGGTAGGACAATATCCGTTTAACTCCATTAACGATTTCCATATGAGTCCGGGCAAAACGCCAAAGGTGACAACATCTGCCAATGAATCCAACTGCTTGCCCATCTCACCCGCTACGCCCAACTTTCTCGCAGCTAGACCATCAAAAAAGTCCAAAAACGCACCGAGTAACAGGCAAACAAAACCCATCCATTCTAGACCTTGCATTACAAACGCAATTCCCAAAAGCCCACAAGCCAAATTGCTTAGGGTAATGAGATTCGGAATCTCCATGATCAGTGATTTGATACTAGTCTTCATCTTTGATAAAATTGATACTCAAACCCACTTCGGCAAAAACCGAGCTCATATCACCGCCGATGGATTTTCCTCCAAAATATGGCAAACCTGAGTTGCTGAAATACCACTTTCCGGACGACATATCTTTTCGATATCCCAAATTCATTTTTAATGAGACTTGGTCGATAAATCTCCTTTCAATACTCAAATATCCCGCGGGCATCCACTCTCTACTTTGAATCGTTTGATTGCCGTCGGGTCTTGGGTTTAAAATATTCATAGACGGTGGCGTGTATTCGATTCTCTGAATTTGATACCAAGCCCTACCACCAATGCCTATCACCCATTTATTTTCTTTGCTACTGTGAAGTAACAAATCAGCAGTAAAGGTTCGTGCCGCATAATTTAATCGCTCGCCGTTTTCACCACTGAAAATGTCTTTTTTCTTACCTCCGCCACCAATGACCAAACTGGCCCCTGAAGAATGTGCCGCCATTTCATACATTTGATAACTGAATAGATCGGGGTTCGAAACCGAATATTGATTGTCGGCAAAATGACTCACCATAGAGGATGTCATCATCTGGGGAATTACCATTTGATTGGCTCCAAACGACATATAACGAGACGTAAACGCAGGTTCCGCATCCTCCCAAGAATTGCCATCTTCCTCGTCCGATTCTTCCGTGTAATCATGCACCAAGACAAATGAAAACTTCTTTGGCAACTCTTTCAATTGCGAATCGCCCGCCTTCAAATCAAAAAGAATCATATTGTTGTCGACAGTTTCATACAAAGCTCTCACTTCGGCATTAATGACAGTGTTATCGCTCAAATTTTCTGCGCATATATCACCGTCGCTGTCCTTGTCTTTGACGTAGAAGATACCAATCGACATCACGGAACTATCGTTATGAAAATAACGGGTTCTTAAACGTGTAAGCAGACTGTTGTATTCAAACCAACCGCAATCTTGTTGTTGCTTCACTAATGAGGTGTGGCAGCGTCCGAACTGACCATAATACTTTTCAGTGGGGTTATTGGTAAGCAAGGCCGAGATATTTCTGAACATATGTTCTTCGCGCCAGGTAAATTGTTGGGCGGTATTATCCAATTCTTCCCATTGAAGCCATTCTTTGAGTTGTTTGAAGACTTTCACATACTCTGCATAATCCGAACCCAACCATTTTTTCCAGGCTTTAGAAGAATCCAAAAAGGGACCATCGATGGCACCATATTCACTAAGCCAATTCACCAAATATGCGATGTCTTCATATTCTTCTGCTTCAGGCCTTGATTCATAGAGTGGATTAAACTGCAATTTTAACATTTTCCTGACATCTTCTTTAGCCTTTGACATGGGTCTAGCTGAATCAATTGATGATTTGGAACCTGCGGCTGTACTATCCGTTACACTTACTGTGGTTTCATCATCTGAGCTGGAGTAATCTTCATCGGCATCTTCGTAATAGTTACTAAGTCCACTGGATAGGATGGAATTTGCTGCATTTCTTGCTAGATAAACTCCAGCCGCCAGCTCCGCTGGCGGCACTCCACGGCGATTTATTATATCGTACAACCAAAGAACCGACATATCGTAGAATCGCTCCACATCCAATCCGTGAACTTTTACCTGTTCCGAAGCTGGTAATCCTCGATTCCACTGGGCAATACTATCAAACAGATTCATGTAATTCTTGGAGCTCGTTGCCATCAAGAACATCTTCGCAATGGAATCCTCTTTGGTGAAATATCGTTCCATAAAGTAAGCACGCGTTGGGCTTAACTCAATCACAAAATTTCGAACTCCCGCATTCTCATGCATCATCCGCAAAAAACGATATTCAGCTACAGAATTGAATTTAGAGTAAAAGTGATTCTCCCCAGACAAAATCACCCGTGCACTCTTCGCTCGCTTTGACATCAACTGAACCGCATCCTGCTGATTGAAATTGCTCGCAGCAAAATCAAATTTTACACCCACCGGAAGTATGGGCAATTCCTGCGCCATCAAACTGGTCGCTACCATCGAGGCTATAACGCCAAATAGTTTTTTCATCGTAAAGCCCTCCTTTTATTAGATTTGGCACCTGATTCACTGGTGTAATCAACCACAGCGGCGTAATCATCTTTTTTACTTTTAAAATCAAATCGATAACAATACCCAATTTCAGCCGACATAAACAAACCCGTACTTTTTATTCCACCCGCAGTATTCATAGGTGAACCCTGGTAAGTCCAAGTCTTCTTTCCCCAATCCCATCCATATCCCGCCGAAGCCCTGGCATACAAATTACCAAACCTCAACGTAGGAGAAACTGAAAATCCATACACAAACGCAGGATTCACCACTTTAACACTGGGCTGATCCTGATTGATAAACCCACCGCTAATTCCGGTAAATTTCTTCAACTCATGTCGCACATAACCCGAATACCCCCCAACTCCCAAAGTAAAATGCCTTCCCATGTAAATCTCATTTTCATCATACCACAAAACATAAGTGCTTCGCAAATTGGAATTCATCAAAGACGAGGATTGCGTAATTACCAAACGGTCATTTTTAATCATCTTCCTAGCCCTATCACCTAAACCATCACTGCCCATCTGGTAGGATAAACCAAACGATAAGCCTTGAGAATGTATCATTCCAATCTCTGTCAACCCTTCCGACCGCAAAACAGTATTCAAAGCGCCCAATTTCAAGCGATTGATGCCGTAGACGTAATTCATTTGAAACGCCGAATTGTAACCTTGCAAATAATTTGACTTATACTGTTCCGATTCAGTATACCCTTCATCATAAATAGCCATAGCACTATCAGTTGCCGCCGTTATTTCAGACTGGGCTTGGGAAACCAAAAATACCGTTTTTACCGATGATTTATCGGTGATTTCGTATTTGTTCAAGGGGATAAATACCTTAATTGGATGCGCAGAATCACCCACGTTCGTTTCCAAACCAAATGGTTCTTCCGAAACAACTACAGTTGCAGTATCCGTGGTTACCCTAAACAATGTTGGATTCTTTCTCAAATCACGCAAATGTCCATCACCCATACTCAGCGAATCATCTTTATTAGAAATCAACTCGGGCTTGATTTCAAATTCATCTTCAGGCACAATAAACACCCGTAAAACATCATCCTTTTTCACACCTGCATCCATCAGACCCGTCAGCAAGCTGGGCATCGCATTCGGCACATAAGTAGAGCGATTGATACACTCCCTGTAGTCATCAGACAATATCAATACACGACCATTTTCTTTGGCAATCCCAGCAATTTGTCCATTTCTAAACGTGATCGCCTCATACACATTTCTGGCACCGCGATTCAAGGCACTTTGCATGACTTGCTGCGTGGATGGAATTTGATGCATCACCGTCTTGATTGTATTATTAGGAGATTTGGCAAAATCGCTCAAATCCGTTTCAAGCTCTTGAACGCGGCCAAAATAGGGCAATAATTGTCGGAACATTTCCCTGTTTTCCGCAGGAATCCAGTTCTCTAAATCCGTTTTAATGAAAGGCATCGAATCGCGTAAACCCGTGATTGTTGGCACACTACCAAACGCCGGATCTATTTCTGAATCATCATCCGATGAATTGTCGTCCGAGGACTCCGTTGACTCACTCGTCTCCGTTGATTCACGCAATGACTCAGCTCTGGCCTTCCAGAAACGGTCCCATAAAGTAGAAGAAACCATCGCTCTTGTCGCCTCAACATGAGTTCTAAGCGACGTTGGTACAAATATTCCACCCGTTGAATCTGTTTTCAAACCCACAGAATTATCGGCCGGAAACAGAGAATTCAACGCCAACGCCAACGCCCACTCATATTCACCATCAGGATAGGTCAGCATTTCCGAATTGTCATCACTACGCGACTCATCAGAGGTATTTAAAAAATCCTGAGAATAACTCAAAGACTCAAATCGGATCTTTTCGATTGCGCCGGGTTGCTTTTTCTGGAAATCACGCATCGCCAAAAACAATGACTCTGGAAATTCAACATCATCTTCCCAACTCACGTGCAAATAATCCATGTGCAACGAATCGGGATGTCGCAAATATTGTTGTATCAACACAATTTGGATTCTATGCCAAGGCAGATAGACAACATCAAATTTGGTTAGATCGCCGCTACGCAACAATGACAACAATGCATCCGATGTACTAGCGGTAAATGTCGTATTGCTCCAATCCATCAAAGTAACTCTGCGTTTTAAGCTGTCCTGAAAAACAGGCCCCTGATACACAAGTTCTTTCACGGCGGAACTGTCAGTCGTAGGACTAAACCACTGCCCATTTAAAACAGTTACGCTACAATACTGCAAAACTGTTAGACAAAGTGCAAGAGGCCATTTCACCCCCCGGCAACTCAACATAGATTTCACCATTTTTATCAAACGAGATTTAAGACTTGTTCTTTGATTTGTTCCAATTTTTCTTTCATCTGCACCACCGCCTGTTGCATTGGAAAGTAATTGCTTTTCACACCCATGGTATTCATTTCTCTACCCATTTCTTGGGCGATAAAATTCAGTTTTCTACCCAAGGGTTCCTTTTGTAGGCAAGTTCTGAAATAGTCCAAATGCTGCTGCAAACGCTGCTTTTCCTCGGCAATATCCCACTTGTCGAGGTACATTAAAATCTCCTGCTCAAAGCGATTGTTATCTCTCAATTCAGACGATACATGGTCGGCCAATTGACCATAAATGCGATCGCGCAAGCCTTGCTTGCGCGGCTCCTCGTGGACTGAAACTTCGTTCAAATCGAGTTGGATTGATTCCACCAACGACAACAACTTAACTCCTGTTGCCATCCCTTCTTCTTTGCGAAACTGAACCAACATATCCGCCGCTTGCAGCGTTAGGGCCACAATTGCCTTTTTTACTTCGTCTTCTACACCGCGCTCCCCTGTTTGAATGACCTCTGGAATGCGAATGATATCGCGGATTGGATCGCGGAACTCCACACCCAATGCGCCACTCAATTCCTGATACTTATCCAAATACGCTTTTGCCAAACCCACATTGATGTGAATCTCTTGATCTTCCGCCTTTACATTGGGAAAAGTGATGGAATAAGTACAAGTAATTGTCCCTCTTTCCAACTTTTCACTCAACAACCTACGTATTTGAGGATCAATCTCATACAAAAATTTGGGCAAACGCAAATCCGCCTCAAAATACCGTCCGTTTAACGCCTTGACCTCACAAACCGCACGCAACGAAGGCGTTTCCATTTGGGCCCTTCCGAAGCCCGTCATACTCTGAATCGAATTATCCATGCTAATTCAAGCGAAATTAACCCTTAATCAACAATTTTGAATCACCCATCCACCAACAATTAATTAACTTTGTACAACTTTGATGAAAGCACGCGCATTTTTATTCCTCCTTACCGCTACAACTATACTTTTATGGCGATGTGGTGGCAATACCCAAACCCTAGTTCCCACGGATTCTTCCAACATCGAGGAGGGCATCGTTACTCGCAAAATTTCAGGATTTTCTTCCGACAATGCCTATCAAAATATTGAAAAACAATTGGCATTTGGTTTTAGAATTCCTGGTACCGCTGCCCACAAAAAATGTGCAGATTGGCTTTTCAAGGAACTTCAAAACTCCTGCGACACCGCCTATTTCCAAACCGGCGAAGGCAAAGCACCCAAAGACGGCAAGAAAATACCCATTTACAACATCATCGGTAGCGTAAATCCGCAAGCCAAAAATCGCATGATCATCGCATCGCACTGGGACAGTAGACCTTACGCCGACCAAGACGATCAAAAACAAACAGAACCCATCCTCGGAGCAAACGACGGTGCCAGTGGCGTAGGAATTATCCTTGAATTGGCGAAAAATCTCAAAACCCAAAAACCCGATTGGGGCATCGATTTCATACTTTTTGATGCCGAAGATCTCGGTATTTCCGAAATAGAAAACTCATTCTGCCTCGGCAGTCAGTATTGGGGCAAAAACCCGCATATACCCAATTACAAGGCTAGTTTCGGCGTACTTCTAGATATGGTCGGAGGAAACAATGCCCAATTTATGTGGGAGGAAAATTCCAACAATTACGCAAACTGGGTCCTTGTCCATACCTGGCAAATTGCTCAAGAATTGGGCTATGAAAATTACTTTCCTTTGAAACTCATTGGAGCCATCACAGACGACCACAAATACGTTTATGAGGCCACCAAAATCCCAATGATCGATATTATTCAGTACAACCCCAATAGTGGATTTGCACCCTTTTGGCATACCCACGACGATAACATGGATGCCGTGGATAAGCGCACTTTGAACGCCGTTGGGAACACCATGCTCCACCTGATTTTTAATCCACCCGCCTCATTATGAGTCAATTCCCAACCCTAAAAATACTGGCTTTCGCTGCCCACCCCGATGATGTTGAATTGGCCGCATCCGGAACCCTAATGAAGCATATCAATATGGGACATGCCTGCGGAATCATCGACCTAACTCGCGGTGAATTAGGGACCAGAGGCTCTGCCGATTTGCGGGATAAAGAAGCTGCCGAAAGCGCAAAAATTATGGGATTGGCTGTGCGCGATAACCTGAATCTTGGCGATGGTTTCTTTGAAGAAAATGAAGAAACTTTGATCAAAGTGATTAAAGAAATTCGCAAATACAAACCCCAAATCGTGTTGGCCAATGCCGTTTCGGACCGACATCCAGACCATGGCCGTGCCGCATCGCTTGTTTCACGTGCTTGCTTTTTGTCTGGTCTTCCCAAAATAGTTTGTGATCATGACGGCGAGAACCTTGCTGCGCATCGACCTAAAACAATTTATAATTACATCCAAGATCGCAACATCGGACCCAATTTAATTGTCGATATTTCCGCTGAATACGAACAGAAAATGGCCGCCATCATGGCATTCAAGAGTCAGTTCTACGATCCAAATAGCCAAGAGCCACAAACGCCCATTAGCGGACAAGATTTCTTATCCTTTTTGGAGGCCCGAGCCCAAGAATTTGGTCGATTGATAGGCTGCAAATACGGCGAAGGTTTCACCACTGAAAGATGCATCGGAACAAGCAATTTACTTGATATTCTGTAACAAAAATATCGCCTCTAATTCCTTGAAAGGGTGGTCTAAAGTCACTTGGAAAAACTGCATCGCAGCGCTGTTAGCAATTTTCACATTTGTCTCGGCGAACGCCCAAATCAAAATCGCCGATATCATTGCAAACAAACCCTATGTAATCAATCTCCATCCCACCGATACAGGCAAACTGGTTATTTTATTGCCCATGCCCTTCGCAAGTTCTCAGTTCAAACCCGAAGCCTATAAGGTCAAATTGCCCCCCGCCTCAGAAGTTCACGCAATTCATCTGGTATACACGCGATACAAACAGTTGGACACTTTCAATCAACCCAAACTCAATCAACGTCGTTTAAACAACCTAAAACTACTTTGGCCCGATGTTTTCAAACAGAACGATATCGCCTGGAGAGTCTTTGAACAGAAATCACCAAAAACATTGGATGCGGCAGAAAACTGCTATCACGGATTTGTGATTTACTTAAAAAACCATCCCCCCAAAGCGGAAACGGAAAAGGAAATTGCCAAAATTGACCGGGTGATAAAAAGCTATAAGGATTCTCAGGTTTGGATCCCCGAAACCGTCACCTACCGCGTGAGAAGACGTCAAGAGGAAACCGGTTATTACCTCCCTAACAGCCGCGATAAACGCAAAAAGAATGTCAAATTTAGCAGCGGTGGCATTTGGTTTAGACAAAAGGAATATCGGATGATCAAAGACTCAATTCCATTAAAAAGGATACCCGGACATTATGAAAGAACCGGATTCTTCGACACCTTTGGTTTGAGAAAAACAGACGAATTCAAAATCCTTACCCGAAAGAATTGGGGTGGGAAATATGCAGTATTGGTGGATGTCACTGGCAGTATGACCCCTTACACGGCTCAAGTCATGCTGTGGATGAAGCATTCCAAATCCTGCCTCGAAAACGGAAGAATTGTTTTCTTTAACGATGGCAATGAAGCGCCCGACATGTTAAAGAGAATCGGCTTTACCGGTGGAATTCACATGGCCGAAACCCATGTTTTTGATACCGCTTATTCCTTGATGAAAACGGCAATGCGGCGAGGTAATGGAGGCGATTTACCAGAAAACAACATCGAAGCGTTGATTGCTACGCAAAAAAAATGGCCCATGATTGATAGTTTTATCATGATTGCCGACAACAATGCGCCTATCAAAGACATCACACTTATCAAACAAGTCACAAAACCTGTGAATATTATCCTTTGCGGTGTGACCGATAAAATTCACCCCCATTATGTTGAACTCGCAGCAAAATCGGGCGGAAACATTTATACCATCGATGCGGAAATTAGTGGTCTCAACAAACTCAAATTAGGAAGCCGAATTGATGTCGGTCGCTCCGTATTTGAATACAGAAAAGAAGGCCTAATTCGTGTGTTTGACAATTAACGATTGACAGAAATGACAGAGAAACAAACCATTGAAACCGATATTATCATTATAGGCGCTGGTCCAGTTGGACTTTTCGCAATATTTGAAGCAGGACTCCTCAAATTGCGATGCCATTTGATTGATGTATTGGCGGAACCTGGAGGGCAGTTGACGGAAATTTATCCAAAAAAACCCATCTACGATATCCCAGGATTTCCAAGCATACTCGCAGGAGACTTGATCACCAATTTGATGGAACAAGCCGCACCCTTTAAACCGGGATTTACTTTGGGCGAGCGGGCCGAAAGCATCGAACAAACTGCCGAAGGCCATTTCATCGTAACCACCAATTTGGGAACAGTACATAAAGCGCCAAACATCGCCATTGCGGGTGGATTGGGCTGCTTTGAACCAAGAAAACCTCCCATCGAAAATCTCTCCGCATTCGAAAATCAAGGCGTGGAATACATCGTCAAAGACCCCGAAAAATTTCGCAATAAGCGCATCGTAATTGCCGGTGGTGGAGATTCTGCTTTGGATTGGACGATTTTCTTGAAAGATGTGGCCAGTGAAATCACCATGATACATCGAAGAACCCAATTCCGCGGCCATTTGGACTCCGTTCAAAAAGTGATGGACATGGCTTCCAATGGAGAAATAAAATTGATGGTAAACAGCGAAGTGACAAATTTGGTAGGCGATTACAGTAACCAAGGACTTACTCGCGTGGGTATTACAACCGACGAAAAAGAGGAAGTAACTTGGGTCGATTGCGATTATTTTTTGCCATTATTTGGCCTATCGCCCAAACTAGGACCGATCGCCGCATGGGGACTGAACATCAGCAAATCTGCCATCGAAGTAAATACTTTGGATTACAGCACCAACATTCCAGGCATTTACGCCATTGGAGATGTCAATACGTATCCCGGCAAACTAAAATTGATCCTTTGCGGTTTTCACGAAGCCACACTGATGGTACAAAGTGCGTTTAAACGGATCTATCCGGATAAAAACAATGTACTGAAATACACAACCGTTAACGGCATTCAAGGATTCTGATGCTGACACTCTTATTATTTCGCACCCTTTTTAAATGGATATTTCGTATCATCCTAGCCTTCGTTTCGATATGTCTTTTATGGGTGGTTGCCTACCGATTTATCAATCCCCCCACCACCTTACTCATCCAATCGCGCCAAAGTGAATATTCAACTGCCGCACTACAAGAATGGGTGGACTATGATCAAATCGCCGATAATATGAAAATGGCTGTGATCTGCGGTGAGGACCAACGATTCAAAGACCATATGGGTTTTGATTTTAAAGCCATCGAAAAAGCCATTCAGCACAATATCAAAGGTGGCAAAACCCGAGGCGCCAGCACAATAAGTCAACAAACAGCCAAAAATGTATTCCTCTGGGAAGGTCGTTCCTGGATCCGAAAAGGACTCGAAGTTTGGTTTACACTGCTGATAGAAGGACTTTGGAGCAAAGAGCGCATTTTGGAAATCTATCTAAACATCATCGAACTGGGTCCAACCGAAGACAGTTTTTACAGATACAACCAAACTGACAGGACATCAGTCAACGAAAACGCAGATGAATCAAACAAAATCCGTCCCATTTTTGGCGTAGAAGCCGCATCGCAATACTACTTCAATAAATCGGCGAGCTCGCTCACCAAAACACAATCCGCTAAATTGGCCAGCCTTCTGCCATGTCCACGAAGTTGCGGAATGAACAGCGCATTTGCCTTACATCACCGGGCTTTTATCCTGCGTTGCATGCGCCGATGGGGCAAAAAAATCATGCTGTAACGCCCGATTTATCCATTCAGAAAAATTGTCGTATTTTTGCCTAAATTAATTTATGGCAACCACACAAGACGTATCTGTAGGCAATTTCATTCGCTACAACGGCGAACTCGTTCAAGTGATCGAATGGCAACACCGTACCCCAGGCAATTTGCGCGCTTTCTATCAAGGAAAAATGCGTCGAGTGAAGGATGGAAAATCTGCTGAAAATCGTTTTCGCAGTGGAGAATCTGTAGAAATCGTCCGCGTGGAAGTGAAAGAATTGGCCTATCTCTATGCGGATGGCGATGCTTTTGTTTGTATGGACAATGAGACCTACGATCAAATCACCGTGGCTAAATTCATGTTTGGTGAAGGTGCCAAATTCATGAAAGAAGGCGATACCGTTATGATTTCCTTTGAAGGCGAAACCCCGATTTCTGCCGATGCTCCTTCTCATGCCATCGTAGAAATTACTTATACTGAACCCGGCGTAAAAGGCGATACCGCAACCAATACACTCAAATCCGCAACCACCGAAACAGGTGCCGTGGTGATGGTGCCACTGTTTGTGAATATCGGAGAAAAAATCAAAGTGGATACCAAAACGGGATCCTATGTTGAACGTGTAAAATAATCTCACGGATGCAACCGTTGATGTCAGCCGAGGAAGGTTTTTTGGCCTTCCCAGAAAAAGAATTAGCCGCCCTGGAAAATGCAAAGGTGGTGATTCAACAAATCCCCTACGAATACTCAAGTTCCTACCTCATGGGATCCGATAAAGGTCCAGCCGCAATGGTGGAAGCAAGTCATTTCGTGGAATTCTACGACGAAGAAATCGATCGTGAAGCTTATAAGAATTTTGGAATTGCTACCCTGCAACCCATTGATTTTACTGGCAAAATTGATGCCGATGCCGTAGAACTTATCGCAAACCAAACCCGCGAACTCCTCAATCTAGACAAATTCGTGGTTTCTCTTGGCTCTGAACACACCGTAACCTACGGTTTTATGCAAGCCTATGCCGAAAAATACCCATCGATAAGTGTGTTGCAAATCGATGCACACAGCGATCTCAGAGCGGCCTATAACGGAAATCCATACTCACATGCCAGTGTGATGCATCGAATCCACGACATGGGTTTAAATTTGGTTCAAGTGGGTATTCGCGCCCAATGCATCGAAGAAAGTAATCTGATTAAATCGTCCGATAACATCCACACTTGGTATGCCCATGATTTGTGGGACAACGATGTTTGGATTGATGACTGCATCGACAAACTCGGTGATGTGGTTTATGTAACGATTGATGCCGATGGTTTCGACCCATCCGTAGCACCCGCAGTAGGCACCGCAGAACCCGGAGGACTGACTTGGATTCAAGGATGCAAGTTGCTCAGAAGAGTGGCAGAACGCAAAAAAGTAGTGGGTTTCGACATTGTAGAAATCGCACCGCGTGAAAACGATATACTTACCGAGTTTACCATGGCAAAATTGTGCTATAAATTCTTGGGATACCTAAATTTAAATGACCGGATATGACAACTGCCCAAAGAATTTACCTGGATAACGCCGCCACAACACCCATCGCGGAAGAAGTTGTAGAAGCGATGATTCCGGTCATGCGCGAACATTACGGAAATCCTAGCTCAACCCATGCCCATGGTAGGAAAGTGAAAGGGATTATCGAAGAAGCACGAGGTAGCGTCGCCAAAATGTTGGGCTGCTCACCCGGCGAAATTTTCTTTACCAGCGGTGGTACCGAAGCCGACAACCTAGCAATTAGAGGCAGTGTGGCCAATTTGGGCGTCGAAAATATCATCTCCTCAACCATCGAACACCACGCGGTTTTGCATACCGTAGAA
>CANIZU010000031.1 GCA_947472115.1 Flavobacteriales bacterium
CATCCCCCGGTTTTAGCGCCCTAGAATCCGTGCACAACTGGTAATTTGATTCAATAAAAGTGGGGTATACGCTATCGATGAAGTCCGACCATTCCATATTTCAAACCTAATTCAATTCGATACGGGAATGCAAACAATAAATCCCCAAAAAATCGGATGGCCAATTTTTCAGAGCCAATGATTGATTTTTTACATTTATTCAAAGAATACCATACCACAGATTGAATCTATAGTTTGTCTGTGTTATATTCACGAAACAATCCCTATGCGTAAATTATTACTTAGTATTATTCTACTATTTTCATTGAATGCAGCTGATGCACAATTGAATTACCGCAGCAATTTAAATGGATTTAAGATTTTTGATGGAGCAAATCAAATCGAAAGCCCTTTTTGGGGTGGGTTTAATTCGCCTCAATTCCAACACATGGATCTGAATGGAGATAAGTTGTTGGATATCATCGTTTTTGATCGGTATGATTCTAAGGTGATGCCATATTTGAGACTTGAGAATGATGTGTTTCAATACGCTCCAGAATATGAAGCATCGCTTCCAAAAGGTCTGTATTACTACAAAACTGCTGATATCAATAGCGACGGGAAATGGGATATTTTCACCATGTCTGAAAGTAGCAATATGCTTATTTACATTAACCAAACGACATCCGGAACCAATAAGTTAAAGTTTTATGGGATCGGCCCTTGGTATTACAGAAATCAGTTTGATTCTACCTTTTTTAACTTGTACAACCCATTGAGTTTTTCAAAGTTTGATATGCCGGAAATTTCCGACATCGATGGGGATGGGGATTTGGACATTTTATCATACGATCAAGGCAATTATACCTACCGATTGTTCAAAGATGTCCGCGCTGAGAAAAAATGGCCAAAAGACACATTTGAGTTTCAAATTATGGATGTTTGTTTTGGGTATTTTAATGAGGGGTTCGATAATTCAATTTTACTAGGTGAATGTCCTTACAAAGACAAACTCAAGCCACGACATACAGGCGGTGCAACTTGTTTGATGTACGATGCCGACGCCGACGGAGATAAGGAATTGATGATTTCAAATATCGGTTTCCCAAGATTCACCTACTTGAAGAATGGAAAAGCCCAGACCAAATCTTATTACGATACGATGGTTGCCTATGATACCATTTTCCCTAGAAATACTATCGCCGCAAACCAAATCATGTTTCCAGCGGGTTATTTGGTAGATATTAGTGGTGATGGCGTTCAGGATCTAGTGATTGCTCCAAACAACTTTACCGATGTCAAAGAAACCAACCAAATATGGTATTACAAAAATTTGGGTCTGAGCAATAAGCCCAATTTTCAGTATGAGAAATCTACCTTGTTTACAGATAAAACGTTGGATTTAGGTGCAAGGACAGCACCCGTATTCGTTGATGTAGATGCCGATGGTGACCAAGATTTACTAGTTGCCAACAATGGTGATTTTGAAATCACCAAAGGATTAAGAGATCGCATTGCATTTTTTGAAAACACAGGCAATGCTAAAAATCCAGTTTATTCTATCAAGGACCGCGACTTTATGAAATTCTCCGATTCGGCAAATTTGGCGTATCAGCATATTGTTCCAAGCGTGGGCGATATAGATAGTGACGGTGACATGGATTTGATTATTGGGCTAATCAATGGTAGGATTGCTTTGTATGAAAATACGGCGGGAGTAAATAAGCCGGTGAAATGGGTTTATAAAACCCGTGATTTATTAAAAGTATCGCTAGAAATGGGAGAGACAAATGCGGCGCCATTTCTCTATGATTACAACGCCGATGGTAACATGGATTTGTTGGTTGGTTACTACAACGGTCGCGTTTCATTGTTTGAAGCGGCAAATAAAACCTATAATAATTATTCACTCAAAACGCGTAATGCATGGGGTGCTCGTGGCAATGAATGGAGAGAAGATGTAACCCCTGGTGAATGGAAAGCCTTTGGTTATGCAGTTCCTCGAGTGACGGACCTAAATCGCGATGGTAAGCAGGAGTTTATTGTTGGTACTGCTTATGGTTACACTAGACTATATCAAATTGATGGCCATCCGTATTCAGATTCATTACTAGCAGATAGCAGCTGGTTCTTCCAATACACCATTGCGGATTCTACGATGCCTAAAATGGGTTCGCGCGTTGTCCCAGCATTTGCCGAATTAACGGGTGATTCATTGCAAGAGATGATATTTGGATTGGGTAGAGGTGGTTTGATGTGGGCAAATTCTTTGAATACGAAAAAACCCTCTTCAAACGTCAAGTCGGTTGAATCAATTGCTGCAAATTTATATCCCAACCCAGGATCCAATATCGTTGTACTCAGTCGCTCCAAAGGCGCAGCATCATCGGATTGGAACATCGAATTGTATAATTTACAATCTCAATTGCAATACAAAACCCATCTAGGCTCTGGAGAACAGGGCGTTGGCATTCCGATACAAGATTTAAGTAATGGGGTGTATTTTGTGAAAATCACCAACTTGGAAGGACAGAATTCGTCGATCAAACTGATTGTTCAGCACTAATTTGGCTCACATCCAAAATCTGATCACAGTACTTTTTATATTCGTCCTCGCGATTTGATGCCACAATGAGTGCTCGGTCTCCCAAGTAGGTATTCAATAAGTTATCGTACAACTGATTCCCGCTGACATCTAAGTTGGTTAGTGGTTCATCCAGAATCACCAACGATTCAGTTCCCATCAATGCCATACATAACTTTACACGTTGTTTCATGCCACTGGAAAAAGTGAGTAGGGCCTTAGATTTTGTATTATTGGGGAACCCACAAATTGCAATCAACTTGTCTAATGTAACTCCATCGGCAAAACCCTTCACACTACGGTGAAATTCAAACCATTCCTGTAATGTGAATTCTTCGGGTAATTCTAGCGCAGGAGAGGCTAAGGCGATGTGATTATACCAATCCGAAGACGAGATTATTTTACCATGAGTATCGACCCATTCGATCGTCCCTTCAGTAGGATTCGTCTGACCTGAGATCATTAAAGTGAGGGTAGATTTTCCACTGCCGTTTCCACCTAAAACAGCCATACGTAACGGCGCGACTTTACTTCCTAAATCTAATTCAAGATTCAAATGTCTAAACAACCATGTTCGATGGTAGTTTTTGCCACAATCTTGAAAAACTATTTTCATCGTTATTTAGCGATGTATCCTTTCATAATACCACGATCCGATTCTTTGATGAATTGTAATATCTCATCTCTTTCGGTAGTAGGTGAAAATTCGGTTTCAATAATTTTAATAGATTTGGCAGTATTGTAACCCTTAACAAATAAGGTTCGATAGATATCCTGAATCTCGGCAATTTTCTCCGTTGAGAATTCTCTTCTTCTAAGGCCAACACTATTCACCCCTTCATAACTCAGAGGTTCACGTGCAGCTTTTGTGTATGGAGGAACATCTTTTCTTACCAAAGAGCCTCCGCTAATCATGGCGTGACGTCCAATTTTGACAAATTGATGCACCAATGCGGCGCCTCCTAAAATCGCCCATTCGCCAACCGTTACATGCCCTGCAACTTGCACGCTGTTGGCCAAAATACAGCAATCCTCAATCACAACATCATGAGCCAAGTGAACATAAGCCATCAACAATACGTTATTTCCCACCTTTGTAACGCCAGAGGCCTTTGTTCCTTTGTTAATTGTTACATATTCCCGAATTGTGGTATTGTTTCCAATTACAGTAAGGGTTTCTTCTCCATCAAATTTTAAATCTTGGGGAATTGCACCGATGGAAGCACCGGGGAAAATCCGACAATTTTTTCCAATTCGAGTTCCTTTGAAAATGGTAGCACCCGACATTACATGGGTACCCTCGCCAATTTCTACATCGGCGTGAATGGTAACAAATGGATCAATGATTACGTGATCTGATATCTTTGCTGAAGGGTGAACGTATGCCAGTGGCTGAATCATTTTTTAAGTCTTAAGTTTTACGAATTAAGCGATTTTTACGATTTGGGCCATCATTTCTGATTCACAAACCAACTTTTCTCCTACCCATGCACGACCGCGCATCATACACAATCCGCGACGAACGGGTTCAATTAGTTCCAATTTCATGATCAATGTATCACCGGGAACAACTTTATCCTTGAATTTTGTATTGTCGATTTTCAAGAAATATGTTCCATAGTTTTCTGGATCGTCCACCGTACTCAAAATCAATATACCACCACATTGTGCCATTGCTTCTAGCTGTAAAACGCCCGGCATGATTGGATCTCCAGGGAAATGACCCGCAAAAAAAGGTTGGTCAAACGTGATATTTTTAATACCTACGATGGCATTTTCTGTTTTCGAAATGATCTTGTCAACCAACAAAAAAGGGTGGGCATGGGGTAACATTTTCATGATATCCTTGGTTGCATACAACGGTTTTTCGTTGGGGTTGTAATACGGTGCGCCATCTTGTTTTCTACGCATTTCCTTTTTCATGACTTGTTTGATTTTTTTAGCAAACGCTACATTACTCGCATGTCCGGGTCTAGCCGCCATGATTTGTCCTTTGATTGGCATACCCACCAAAGCCAAATCTCCAATCATATCCAATAGTTTATGTCGTGCAGGCTCGTTTTGAAAACGCAAATCCAAATTGTTTAAGATCCCATTCTGAGTTACCTCAACCGTATTCTTATTGAATACAGAAGCCAAACGATCCAATTCATCCTGTTCAACCTTTCTATCTACAACAACAATTGCGTTATTTAGGTCTCCCCCTTTAATCAAATTGTTTTGAAGTAAATACTCTAATTCATGCAAGAAGCAAAACGTACGGCAGGGTGAAATTTCTTTCTTGAATTCTGACATACTCGTGATTGCGGCGTGTTGACTGCCCAAAACGGGTGAATTATAATCCACCATTACCGTTAATCGATAATCATTCACGGGCATTGCGATGATTTCTACTTTATTCTCTTCGTCGGTAAAATTGATGTTATAAGGAATTTCAAAATATTCTCTCTCCGCATCCAATTCAACAATTTCATTGGATTCAATTGCATCAACAAATGGACGGCTACTGCCATCCATGATCGGCATTTCAGGTCCATCAATGTCGATGAGTACGTTATCAACTTCCATCCCCACCAAAGCTGCTAAAACGTGCTCTACAGTTGAAACAGACGCTTTTCCTTTCGTTAACGTAGTGCCGCGACTTGTATCGGTAACCAAATCGCAATCGGCTTCTATGATTGGTGAGCCTTCTAAATCAACTCTTCTGAATTTATAGCCGTGATTTTCAGCTGCAGGATTTAGAGTTAAAGTTACGTTGGCTCCGGTATGTAAACCAACACCCGAAATGGTGATGGCGGATTTTAATGTCGTTTGCTTAGGATTTAATTGATTCATCGTGGATTGACTAAGATTTTTTGAATGATTCTAATTCGCGTTTAAATGATTCTAATTCTTGCATTAAGGTATTAAGCCTTCTGTTATTGGCAACACTCTTTAGGAAAGTTCTGACATCGGTGGCAGGGGTGCCTGTGAGTTTTTGATTTTCTTCGGTAACATTTCCAGTAATACCCGCTTGCCCGCCCACTGAAGTATTTGGAGCGATGGTTAAATGTCCAGCAACACCCACTTGACCGCCAAACTGTGAATGCCCACCCACTTTGGTGCTGCCTGAAATCCCTGTTTGAGCCGCAATAACTGTATGTTCACCGACTTCAACATTATGCGCTATCTGAACTAGGTTGTCGAGTTTGGTCCCAGTCTTAATAACCGTGCTTCCCATTGTCGCTCTATCAATGCTGCAATTGCTTCCAATTTCCACCCAATCTTCTAGTACTACATTGCCCACTTGAGGAATTTTCACATACTTACCATTCACCGGTGCAAAGCCAAAACCATCCCCACCAATTACGCTGCCTGCCTGAATGATGCAATGATTTCCGATGATACAATCAGAGTAAACAACCACATTAGGGTAGATGATGCAATTGCTGCCAATTTTTACATTTCTGCCAATGTATGCACCTGGATATATCACTGAATTATTGCCAACAGAGGAATTCTCTTCGATATAAGCCGTAGATCCAATGTGAACATCGCTTCCAATCACTGAAGTTTCATGAATGTGGTTTGATTCAATCCCTGTACGATGTTTGTTTGGGTCGAAATATTTCCCCAAAATGGTACAAAAAGCAAAATAGGGGTTGTCGTGATGAATTAATACAGCACTTATAGGATGCTGGGGTTTGAAATCCTTAGGGACGATTACCGCGCCACATTTTGTTTCATAAAGGGCTTGCTCGTATTTGGGATTTGATAAAAAACCCAAGGAGTTTGCATCGCCTTCTTCCAATTTAGCAGCGTTGGTAATTGTTACCGCCGTTTCAGGAAGACTTAAGGTTCCACCAATCTGAGTCGCTATTTCTTTGGACGTTAGCATCGTTTCAGCCTGCAAATTAATACCAAACTCATAAATCACCGCCGATTTGCCCACATAAACTCACTTTTCATGGATGAAAAACCCACAATCGTATGGAGAATCAATTTTTCTTTCTATTTTGGCCGATAGATTAATAGAAATCCAACATGATTGTAACAGAAGACCAAATGTATTCCGACAAATCGCATCCTAAGGGATTGTACGTTTTGTTCGTGACCGAAATGTGGGAGCGCTTTAGCTATTACGGCATGCGCGCCTTGTTTGTATTGTTTATGGCGAAAGCGATGCTATTCGACAAAGCCTTTGCTTCTCAAATTTATGGTAGTTATACCGGTTTGGTTTATTTGACACCGCTTTTGGGTGGGTATATGGCCGATCGTTATTGGGGCAATCGCAAATCAATTATCATTGGTGGTGTGTTAATGGCCATTGGACAGTTGTTCATGTTCTTTGCAGGTACTTATTATCAAGAAATTGAAATTGCAGCTCCATTAATGTTTACTGGATTGGGCTTTTTGATTATTGGAAATGGATTTTTTAAACCCAATATTTCTACAATGGTTGGACAGTTGTACCAAGCAGGAGATAAGCGGGTAGATTCAGCCTTTACGATATTCTACATGGGTATCAACCTGGGCGCTTTCATCGCACCTTTGTTGTGCGGTTATTTGGGCGATACAGGCAGTGCTGCTGATTTCCGTTGGGGATTCATGGCTGCATGTGTAGGTATGATTGTCAGCTTGATCCTTTTCATCACTTTGAAAAACAAATACCTCGTAACACCAACTGGTGAGCAAATTGGAGTAAAACCTAACTCTGCTCGTGAGGTGAAGTCAGAAACTGAAGCTGCTGCGCCTGTGAATTATACAGCAATGGGTATTTGGGCTGCTGTTTTTGGTGGTTTACTCTATCTGTTCCATTTTCAAGCCGAGATGGATTGGATTGGATCATTTATTTTCTCATTAACTATTGCTGCACCAGGTTATATCATTACCGACCCAACCTTAAGTAAGGTTGAACGTCAGCGTATCTGGGTAATTTATATAGCAGCATTCTTTGTGATATTTTTCTGGGCTGCATTCGAACAAGCGGGTGCTTCATTGACCTATTTCGCTGAGGAGCAAACCAATCGTGAAATCTTTGGAACCACTATTCCTACATCGTATTTCCAATCAATCAATGCTGTAGCAATTGTCATTTTTGCTCCCGTGTTTGTTTGGTTGTGGGGTTGGATGGGCAAGAGAAACATGGAACCGGCATCACCTTTTAAACAAGCCATGGGATTGTTCTTATTGGCGATGGGTTACTTGGTAATCGCATTCGGTGTTAAAGGCATCGATCCTAGCACAAAATTGAGTATGGTTTGGTTGGTGTCTTTGTATACGATTCACACTTTTGGTGAGTTGTGTTTATCGCCTATCGGACTTTCTATGGTGAACAAATTGGCACCAGTGAAATTGGCTTCTTTGTTGATGGGCGTTTGGTTCCTATCAACCGCTGCGGCCAATAAATTTGCAGGAACTTTAAGTGCTTTGTATCCTGAAGAAGTAAAAATGGAAAAGCGTTATTCTGCCAAAGCCGATGCTTCTGTGATGGCAATGTTCAGCGTAAATATGCTTGATACCAATGTATGGAAAGCAGATCCAAAAGGAACTTATTCTTTGGCTACAGCGACGGTAAAAACGGTGAAGGCTGCAGATGCTGAAACGGATTCAATGGTTGCTTTGACCATGAATAATGTTGCCGCCGCGGATAACTCCAAACACGTATGCACAGACTCATGCATGAGCAGTGGGACTTGTCCAATGCACAACAAACCCTTTGTGGCTGCGGTGACAAAAAATATCTCTGTTTTCCATTTGAAAGTAATCAAATCGAATAACAAGTATTTTGACCGTGCAATGTTGTTAAACGATACTACGCTTATCACACATGATTCAGTAGATGTCGTTACGAACGTAAATGGTGTAAAGACCGCTACCAAGCAGGAGAGATTGCAGACATGGAATTTGAAGCCTGAAAAACCATTTTTTATTCATCATGATTTCAAAATCGTAACGCTTTATGATTTCTTCATGTTGTTCGTATTTATGGCGGGAGCCGCATCAATCGTATTGTTCTTTTTGAGTGGTAAACTCTTGAAGATGATGAATGGCGTGCGGTAATTAGCCACAAGTAAAGATTATCATAAACTTGTCGTTTAGAACAAAAAGAGGGAGCCATTTGGCTCCCTCTTTTTGTTTCAATTCCGTTTCAATTTATTGTAAATGGGTAAGTAAATCGGCAACTACAAATGTGCTGCCCCCAACATAGATCGAATCTTGAGGCCTAGCATCTTTCAATGCTTGTATATAAGCCGATTTGACATCCTCAAAAAAGGTTCCATCCAATCCCATTGCTTTTCCTTCTAATGCTAGCACATCAGAAGCCAATCCCCTCAGCACACTGGGTTTGCAAAAGTAATAAATTGCCTCTTTTGGAAGTAAGGCTAGGATGGTTCGTCGGTCTTTATCAGACACCATACCCCAAACCATTCTAATCACTGGAGGTTGAGCGCTTGGATCGGTTGCCGCAGTATGATTCTCAATCAATCTGCGTTTCCAAAGCTCCACGGCCTTGGTGTATTGATCAAGCAATTGCGACATCGTGTTTTGTACACCATCAGAATTGTGGGCCGTATCGGTAACTGTCCAAGGGGTATTAGAAATCACCTCCCAGCGACCGCGTAATCCGGATAGGGCTACTATATTTTCTAAGGCTTGAAGAATTAAACTACGCTTCAATGGGAGCCACAAGTCTTTTAATGCCTCGATGGCGCAAGCAAATGTCTGAATATTCTCAAGCTGATAACTGCCCTTTAAGGCTAAATGTCTGATAAAGCCAATGTCTACCGCCAAATCATGATATATTTTAGCACCATTTTCCGTGGAAACGGCCTTCATGACATCCATCGCTTCTTCACGCATCGGACCCAAAGCAACTGGGATACCACTTTTAATGATTCCAGCTTTTTCTGCTGCGATTTTCTCAATGCTATCGCCCAAGAGATCCATATGGTCCCAGCCAATATTGGTAATCACAGATAGGATAGGAGTAATCACATTGGTACTATCCAACCTTCCTCCGAGTCCCACTTCAATCACCCCAATATCGATTTTCTCGGCTTTAAAATGATAAAAAGCCAAAGCAACCGTGATTTCAAAAAACGAAGGTTTGATTCGATCCAACGTTTCATGGATCTCATTCATGAAATCAATTACCGTTTTCTCTTCGATGCATTTTCCATCGATGCGAATGCGCTCTGTGAAGTCTAATAGGTGAGGAGAGGTGTAAAGCCCCGTTTTGTATCCGTGTTGCGTTAAAGTGGCTGCAATCATGCTAGAAACTGAGCCTTTGCCATTGGTTCCAGCGACATGAATCCATTTTTGATCTCGGTGAGGATTGCCGATGGCCTCAAGCAATGCAATCGTATTGTTTAAATCAGCCTTGTAAGCAGCTTTCCCAATGTTATGAAACATCGGTAACTGACTAAACATGTAGTCCAGGGTTTCACTATACGAGGTAAACCTCGACATTAAAAAGATTTCGTTACGTTTAATGTCACCAATGCACTTTCACCGCAGCCTTCACCATTCTTGTCGAATTTAGAATCATTCAAGAAATCACGGAATATTCGCATCATATCGTTGTCATCGCCATTCCAGGAAGTGCCTTTCACATTCCATTCAACCACACTATATTTTCCATTACAGTCAATTCTAACCCTGGCGATAATTATTCCAAATGCATCTGTTCTTGGGTTGTCGTAATTGGACGACATTGCATATTTCTTAAATGTATTGGTGAAATTCTTACCACCCTTGTTTCCAGTCATACGATCGCCATAATTACCCGTAACACCGCCATTATTTCCACCTTTGCCTGAGCCAGTACTTCCACTTCCGTTTTTCCATCCATTCGGATCACCTTCGCCACCTTTACCACCGCGTTTTCCAATTTTGGTCATATCGACCTTGATTTTTGGATTGTCCGATGCAGGTCGATCAGAACTAGGAGGATCAATAGGAGGTAAACTTGTAGTTTCTGGATTCGCTTCACTCGTAACTACTGGTCCTGCGCCACCACTTTGTGGTTGATTGGATTTGGGTCCTTCTGAAGGATCACCGCCCAATTTGGGTGGAGTTGGAGATGGGCCACCATCGGTAGGACGACCAAAACTAGGGTCTTCCACCATTCCGAAATCCAAAATCAACGCACCTTTTTTATTCTCAAATGGAGGATTAGGAATCGAAATGTGCACAAAATACAGCATGAATAGAATGATTGCAGACGCAACCAGAGCTATCACCCATGAAACAGCGCGCTGGCCGTTCGTGGTCCTTAGGTTTTCCTCAATTTGATAATGTGCCATCAGTTATTCCAGTCTAACGCAATATCGGATACAGATAATGTGCCCGTTGGCAATATTTTGATTGTCTCAGCGAAATCACTTGCCAATCTATCCGATTCAAATCTGCCCAATACTACCTTATATAAGCTCGATTTTTTTCCTTTAATCAAACATGCATCAATTCCCAATCGCTGCCACAAAAGACATTCCCTTTCACCCAAAGAAGGGGTGAGGTACGCGCCGCCAACGATTACAAATTTTCCTTTTATGTTGATATTGGCTTTTTTAAATTCAGCAATACCATCAATTCCTTTAGCATATTTCAATTGGTGAGAAATGACTGTGGATTTGGCTAATTTATCGTCCCCTTCACTTTCGTCGACAATAATAAACTTGTCAATATTCGATTTGATAGGAGTATTTAACTTGATTTTTTGACTGTCTTGAGGAAGCAACGAAGCCATGTCATTGCCAGTGCTAACCGACCATATCTGAGCGATACTCAGTAATACGCCGGCACCAATACTAATGATTGCAAACGATGCCGCCATTCTCCACAAAAGGGGTGTTTTCCTATTGGATTCAGTAAATTCACTATGGTGTTGATCCACAGAAGATTCAGGAACAACCGCAGTAATATCCATGCCAACTTCTAACTGTTCAGCATTTTCAGTTACGAATTCAATCACGCGGGTCTCTGTCACGTCATCAGCGCGATCAACTGACGGTGCTTCAATACTTGCTATAGGCTTGATTTCAACAGTTCTGGGTTGATTGCTTTCAGAGCGATACACAGGAATATCCTTCCAGTGCCAATCGATGACGGGCAAACCAAACGTTTCCTTGCTTAAATTCAATGTAGGGCTGGCCAAGAAAAACAAATCACCAATGGCGTTTCTATGAAATTTCCCTAAGTCACCCATCGAAATGGCGTGAGTAGAAGTGCAATTATTAGTAAGGACATTGAATTCTGTCACCAAAAGATTTGATGATTGTCTGAACTGTAAACCACTGATCTCCCGAAGTTCATTAGAAACAAATCCATCGTCCTCTTGGATATTGGAATTAAAGAAAAGGGTATGAACACTAGGCTTAAGTTGACCAGAAAAAGGGTTGGCCATGCCATAGTTTTTGCGAAGGATAAACGCCCCGAAACCTGGAATAACAGCACATTCGTGTTTATATAAAACACGGGTGATTGCCATTATTACTAGGGTATTCATATTACAATATTACGGCTAATTTTTAAATCTTTATCAAAACAACGACAGTGAAAGTCCACCCATCACCGTTAAACCATAATTTTTATAACCATACCACTGCTGATATTGATTGTTTAAGAGGTTACTACCTTGGATCCAAATTCTTCCTTTACCCGAAAGTCTGTAATCGAGTCGCGCATGAATGTCCATATATCCTGGTATTTCCTTGGTTTGAGGCTTGCCATTTACGATGACCTGATTTCGACGCTTGCTTACACCGTCTAAGCCACACTGAATTTCGATTGATTTACCCAAGTAATATTGACCTGATACACCATAGGTAAGAGAGGGTAGATGCCAAGCGTAATCATTTCTATCCACGTTGTAACTTATCACTTTGGCATTGGCGGACAATTTCAACTGCTCGCCAATTTTATACTTGACCAAACTCCTAAAATACACACTGTTTACATCGGCATAGATGAATTGTAAAGAACCTAAACTATCGGACATTACCTTTTTCTTGCCTGAAACCATCAAAGAATCGGCTCGCGAGACAACCAAAGCGAAGTTTGAAGAAGAGTTGCCTCCAAAATCCAAAGCAAATTCAGCGTTTTCAGTGATTTTCCCTTTTATGCCTAAGTATCCGTTGAATTGCTCGTATGTGTTTTTAATAGATACTGAATCGCCACTAAATGGCATAAATGAATTCATTCTACGGAAACTATTCTTCTTTAATCCCCCGTCAATTCCACCATAGATTTTCAAGTTGAGTCCTGTAAGCGTCTTTTCCACTTCTAGGTAAGGGTTTACATATAATTTGCTTGTCGTTTTTAGTGTATCGATGGTCTGTGTCCAATTTGTTAATAGCACACCAAATTTCACATCCAACTTAGTGGGTTGATGGTTGAATTTTACATAGGGCAAGGCATCAATAAATAACTGTTTGTTTTGACTCAAACCATTGAATTTGTTGGTGTCTGGCTTTTGCTGCATATCTAAATATGTCGCACTTAAATCAGCGCCCCAAATTACATTTTTCAATCGATGAGAAACATTGAGATAACCGCTAAAATCCATTTCCTTTTGACTGAAAGAACCTGTATTGAATGCTTGGGCGGCAATACCTGTATGGACTGAAGGCCTTTTGCCGTTGGCAATCAAATCGTAATCGATACCTAGTCCAAAATGGTTGCTAATTTTACCAGTACTTGTAATACTTGGCTTATCATAGGCAGAATCTTTGGCGAAGTAATTTATCTTGTCGATGTTGTAGAAAATCTTTGTTTCCAAACCTGAGTTTTGGAAGTACTTAGCTCCTTGCAATTGGAATTTATTGGTAGAAAATTCTCGAATAGAATTGGCTGGGTTGGCATTTAAGTGTAGTCCACTGAAATTATAGCTGTAATTAGGGTTGGATTTACTACTGAGATATAGTTCACCGAGGATATGTCCATAATTTCCACCGCCAATTCTTGCGTAATTTGACAAGTAAACAGAATCAGAACTCTTGTCCTTTAGTTTTTCAGGCTGAACTGGACGAATAATCTTTCTCGTATTCCAGGCGAATTCTGGTGTTTCGAACTTGACGTTGATTTTAGGATTTTCTGAGCGAGGGACAATAGGGTCAAGTACCAACTTTGAGGATGGGATTAGTTTCGGCTCGAATTTGGTGGTTACCTGACGCGACGAGTTGTCGATCCCTCGATTTCCTGGTTGGGCAATAATAGACGCACTTGCAAGCGTTGTAAGTCCAATTAGAATGACACTTTTCATGTAATTACAAAATTCAATCAAAGCTTTGTTAGGATACACACCGTTTTTGAGGGTGTCTAAAAAATA
>CANIZU010000032.1 GCA_947472115.1 Flavobacteriales bacterium
AACGATACCCAACAGCATATTTTTCTAACGGGAAAAGCCGGAACGGGAAAAACAACCTTCCTAAAAAACCTGCTGTCTCAGTCGCTGAAAAAAACCGTTGTTGTTGCTCCCACCGGTGTCGCCGCAATCAATGCCGGCGGAAGCACAATCCACAGCATGTTTGGACTTCCCACCCGAGCCTACGTGCCCACCAACGAATCGGTCGACCCGAACGTTGCCAACAATACAGCGATGCTTCGGGAGCATTTTCATTACCCGAAGGTAAAACGCGACCTATTCCAAGCGCTAGAATTACTGGTAATTGATGAAATTTCCATGGTTCGGGCCGATTTATTTGATGCGATAGACACAGCCCTTCGATTTGCCAGAAACAGTTCCAAGCCCTTTGGCGGTGTTCAATTACTTCTGATTGGCGATTTATTGCAGCTACCACCCGTTGTTACCGAACATGAACGCGGGCTGATTTATCATTACTATGCCACGGAATTTTTCTTCTCATCTAAGGTTTTTCCAAGTCTCGAACTGATTACCATCGAATTAAAAACGATTTATCGTCAGAGCGATAGGCAGTTCATCAACCTATTGAACCAAATCCGCTCCAACCAAATGGAGAGCTGGGATTACGAAAACCTCGCCGAACGAATTCAAACAGAATTTCAACCCAAAGAGCCCGGATGGATCACACTTACCACCCACAACAAACAGGCGGAAGGAATCAACGAAAAGGAATTGGCAAAACTGGATGTCGCTGAAAAACAATACGTTGCAAAAGTATCTGGCGAATTCAACGAAGGCAGCTTCCCAACCGAAGGGATTTTACGACTCAAAGAAGGCGCTCAGGTGATGTTTGTCAAAAACGACACCTCTTACGAAAAACGATATTACAATGGCAAGATTGGGACGGTGACTCACATTGGAGGCAATACCATCTTTATTCAGTGCAACGATGGCAAGCCAGCCATGGAAATCGAAAGAGAAACATGGAAAAATCTTCGCTACAACTACAACCCAACCGGAGAAACCGTTGAACAGGAAGAAGTTGGCAGTTTTGAGCAGTTCCCTGTCCGCTTAGCATGGGCCATCACCGTTCACAAGAGCCAGGGTTTAACCTTTGAAAAAGCCATGATCGATGCAGGAAAAAGCTTCGCACCAGGACAAGTTTATGTCGCACTGAGTCGATGCACCAACCTCGATTCGATGGTTTTACTAACAGCCATTCGTGCGCAGAACATCATGACGGATCAGCGGATTTTGGAATTCCATGAATCCCAAGCCAAGACGCGAGATCTGTTTGAAATATTAGAAGAGAAACGACAAGCCTACCACAAACAGCAGTTAATGGAAGTATACGGAGTAAGGCATCTTCACTACGAATTCAATGGGATGATGATTGCGATTTCAAAAGAAAAAAGCGCGAAGATCACCACCAAATTTGCCGAATTATCGCCCATAAGATTACAATTTCAAGAGATGGATGCCACGGCGCAGAAATTCCAACGATCGATAGCGAAAATGTTTCGTGAGCATGAATCGCGCTGGGAAAGTTTGGAGCGACTGCCCACGGCGGAAGAACAGGCGCAGGCTCAAGAAGAACTGACACAGTTATTAATTGAACGATGCACCAAAGCGGGCAATTATTTTGCCGATATGTTGAGCGAGCAAATCATCGAGCCAGTGAGAAGATCATTTAGCGAAGTGGCACGTGGCGGAAAACCGCTCGGATCTCAGAAAATTCGCGACCGCGTGGGTGATTTCCAATCCCATTGTTGGTCGTACATCAAAAAACTGTACAAAGTAAAATACGGCGAAATCCCACTCTTTGTGAGTGAAAACAAAATCAGTAATCCCGAAGATTTCTAATTAAACGTTAAAGCGGAAGTGCATACAGTCTCCGTCTTTCACGGTGTATTCCTTCCCTTCTACACGAAGTTTTCCAACTTCCCTACATGCGGCTTCAGAACCATAGTGGATATAATCCTCATAGGCGATCACCTCAGCGCGGATAAACCCTTTTTCAAAATCAGAGTGAATTTCACCAGCGGCACCTGGGGCTTTCGTCCCTTCCGTAATTGTCCAAGCGCGAACTTCTTTCACTCCCACGGTGAAGTAGGTGATATAGTTCAACAACTTGTAAGCAGCATGAATCAGCTTTTCTACCCCACTCTTTTCCAACCCCATTTCTAGGAGAAACATTTGTCTATCCTCGAAACTCTCCAAATCGGCAATTTCTGCTTCGATGGCTGCTGAAATCAAAATCAAACCCGCATTCTCTCCTGCGATGGCAGTTTTCACTGCTTCAACGTAGGCATTTCCATTATTCACACTCTCTGGATCTACATTGCACACATACAAAACAGGTTTGTCGGTCAGCAAATTCAAATCCTTAATAAAAAATCTTTTTTCTGGCTCCATTTCCAGTGTTCTTGCGTTTTTACCCTTCAACAAATGGGCTTGGAACGCTTCGCACACTTCCAACATTTTAGAGGCATCTTTATCGCCTGTTTTGGCTTGCTTGAAAACCTTTGAAATATTCTTTTCGAGTGATTCCAAGTCCTTCAACTGCAATTCTGTATCGATAATTTCTTTGTCGCGCACCGGATTCACTGACCCATCTACGTGAATGATATTATCGTCATCAAAGCAACGTAAAACGTGCAAAATGGCATTTGTGTTTCGGATATTTCCCAAAAACTGATTCCCCAAACCATCGCCTTTGCTTGCACCTTTCACCAAACCAGCGATATCCACGATTTCGATGTTGGTTGGAACCAAGCTCAACGGATTCACCAAAGCGGCCAATTTGTTCATCCGAATATCGGGAACGGTGATTGTACCTACGTTGGGTTCAATTGTACAGAAAGGAAAATTTGCAGACTGCGCTTTCGCGCTTGAAACCGCATTAAAAAGGGTTGATTTCCCTACATTGGGAAGTCCCACGATACCACATTGCATTGCCATTGGGGCGCAAATTTAGTTTAATAAATCACCAATATCTTGCAAAATCTTACGTGTAAGGTTTTCTGCAGTGTTAATACTATCGCTTTCGGCATAAATACGAATGATCGGCTCGGTGTTGCTCTTGCGCAAATGCACCCAATCGTTATCGAATTCTATCCTCACCCCATCAATGGTGTTGATCGGTTGCTTCTTGTATTTCTTTTGGATTTTATCCAAAATCCCGTCTACGTCGGTTCCGGCCTGTAACTCTGCCTTATTCTTCGACATACGATAATTAGGGTAGGTAGCTCTGAGGGCGGATGCACTCAGTCCAGTTTCCGCCAAATGACTCAATATCAAAGCGATACCAGCCAAGGCATCTCTACCATAATGTAATTCCGGAACGATGATACCACCATTTCCTTCTCCGCCAATGACAGCGCCGATTTCCTTCATTTTCTCGACAACATTGACCTCACCGACAGCACTTGCTTCGTATCGCTGGCCCGCTTTTTCGGTAATATCGCGCAGTGCACGGGTACTACTCAAATTACTCACGGTTGGTCCAGGGGTATGTCGCATATAATAATCGGCAACGGCAACCAAAGTATATTCTTCACCAAACATCTCGGCATCATCACAGATCAAAGCCAAACGATCCACATCGGGATCTACCACAATACCCAAATCGCATTTTGAAGATTTCACTTCGGAGGCAATCTGACCTAAATGTTCTGGCAATGGTTCTGGGTTGTGCGCAAAATGCCCAGTGGGTTCGCAATTAATTTCAAATATTTCTTCAACACCCAGAGCTTTTAAGAGCGCGGGGACTGCAATTCCACCGACACTATTCACGGCATCGATTGCGATTCTATATTTCTGCGCGGCGATCAATTCTGGCTTTACTAGTTCCAAAGCCAATATCTTTTCGATATGCATCGGAAGATAATCCTTCTGCGTACGCGTACCCAAGTGATCAACCGTTGCAAATGAAATATCGGCAGATTCTGCAAGTTGCAAAACCATTTCACCGTCTTGTGCGCTGATAAATTCCCCTTTGTGGTTTAATAACTTTAAGGCATTCCACTGTTTTGGGTTATGACTTGCTGTTAGAATGATTCCACCAGCAGCCTTTTCTTCCATCACAGCCATTTCAACTGTTGGCGTAGTACATAGACCTGCATCTAACACGTCTAATCCCAATGCCATCAGCGTATTTACTACCAATTCATGGACCATCGGACCACTGATGCGCGCATCACGGCCAACCACCACTTTATTGCCTTTTTTGCGCTGCAAAAGCATGCTACCGTAAGCAGAGGTGTATTTGACAACATCAATGGGCGTAAGGTTTTCACCACTTACACCACCCAAAGTACCACGAATTCCAGAAATCGATTTGATGAGAGTCATAAAGAACCGCAAAAATAACGAAATCCGAGGGAATTTGGATAGATTTCATGACTTATTCTTTACAAACAACCGAAATCCTTTAGGGGAAATCGCAATGAAATAAGCGTTAAACTTCGGGCGTTAAACAATAAATTTGCATCATGCAACCGATCATCGAATGTGTACCCAATTTCAGCGAAGGACGTAACCTTCAGACCATCAAAGCCATTACAGACGCCATAGAAACGGTGGATGGAATTCGCTTGCTCGACGTGGATCCAGGCAAAGCCACCAACCGCACTGTTGTCACTTTGGTGGGATCACCGGACGACGTCATCGAGGCGGTTTTTCGCGGAATTCAGAAGGCAGCTGAAGTCATCGACATGCGCAATCACACGGGAGAGCATCCCCGCATGGGCGCCACCGATGTTTGTCCGCTCATCCCGATTTCCGGTATCAGCATGGAAGAGACGGCGGTTTACGCGCAAAAATTGGCAAAACGCGTCGCCGAAGAGTTACAAATCCCCACGTATTTATATGAATCCGCGCAAGCCAATCCTGAGAGAAATAATCTCAGTGTGATACGCGCCGGGGAGTACGAAGGCTTTTTTGACAAAATCAAATTGCCAGAATGGGCGCCGGATTACGGCCCTGCAGTAATGAATGCCACGGCCGGCGCCACCGTAATCGGAGCCCGCGATTTTCTAATTGCATACAACGTAAATCTGAATACCAAAAGCACTCGCATCGCCAATCGCATCGCCTTTGATGTCCGCGAGGCAGGTCGCGTCAAGCGCGAAGGCAACCCCTATTCTGGCAAAATTATGAACGATGAAAACGGGGAACCCATCCGAATTCCGGGCAAATTGAAGAGTGTAAAGGCCATTGGATGGTATATTGAGGAGTACAATATGGCTCAGATCTCGATGAACCTTACCAACTACAAAATCAGTCCTCTGCATATTGCTTTTGAGGAAACTCGAAAGTCGGCCGATGAACGCGGTGTGCGCGTAACCGGCTCTGAATTGGTGGGATTGATTCCATTGCAGCCTTTGTTGGATGCGGGCAGGTTTTTCCTTGAAAAGCAGGGTTTGAGCACGGGCGTGAGTGAGGCCGATTTGATTGATTGCGCCATTCGCAGTATGGGCTTAAATGAATTGGGAGCCTTTGATCCAAAGAAAAAGATTATTGAATATATGCTTCGCGATGAGAAGCAATCTCGACTGGTAAACATGACGGTTCGCGGCTTTGCCGACGAAACGGCGAGTGATAGTGCGGCGCCCGGAGGGGGCAGTATTTCCGCTTTGGCAGGGGCACTCGGCGCTGCGTTGGGCACCATGGTGGCCAACTTGAGCGCCGCCAAAAGAGGTTGGGAAGATCGCGTACACGAATTCTCTCCCTGGGCCAAGCAAGGTCAGCTACTCAAAGACAAACTCATCGCCTTGGTAGACGAAGACACACGTGCCTTTGATGCCATCATGAATGCTTTTGGCTTACCCAAAGACACCCCAGAACAAGTATCAGCAAGAAAGCAAGCCATTCAAGACGCATCAAAATACGCAACACAAGTTCCTTTCCGTACGATGCAAACCGCCTTTGAATGCATCCCTCTTTTAAAACAGATGGCAGAACATGGCAACCCCAATTCTTTGTCTGATGTGGGCGTAGGTGCACTTTGCATCAAAACCGCTGTTCGCGGCGCTTGGCTCAACGTATTGATCAATGCCCAAGGCCTGAGCGATATAACCTGGGCGGAGAATATTGTATCAGAAGCGAGAGCCCTACTGGTGAAAAATCACACCGCCTGCGATGAAATCATCTTGAAAATCGAAGCGCAAATTGGCGGGTGATAAATACCAAACCGAAAGACAACACATGTCGACACACATCAGAATTCCGAAAAATATCATCCGGAATCTATATGTCATTTTAATTATTGCAATGTCGTCCCAGCACGCCATTGCCCAGTTCGCCCCGGCTGCAGGGCAGCCGGGGTCGTCGGCCCTTCGGGCCGATAGTTCCTGTTTTATCAATTGGGCTTCTCACTGCCATGTTCAGCGGGGACTGAAACAAATCAACCTGCCCGACTCCGGCTACGCCTCCGTCGGAACCGCCCAATCAGCCATCGGACAAGCATCCACCAATGGCGTAGTATCACTCGGTGACGGTGGCATCGCAACACTCACATTCAACCCACCCATTTCTGATGGCAATGGATTCGATTTCGCCATTTTTGAAAACACATTCCTTGACACCTTCCTCGAATTAGCCTTCGTTGAAGTCAGCACCGATAGCCAGTCATGGGCCCGCTTCCCCAACGAAAGCCTCACCCAAACCAATACCCAAACCGCAGCATTTGGATTTACCCAGCCGACAAAAATTCATAACCTCGCGGGGAAATACCGACATCCCTATGGAACGCCGTTCGATCTAAAAGATTTGGCTATGATGAGCAATATCAGAACCAATGAAATTCGATATGTCAGAATTATTGATGTGGTAGGAAGCATTGATACACTTTACGCGCAGCGCGATAGCAAAAACAGAATCATCAACGACCCCTGGCCTACCCCATTTGCTAGCTCCGGCTTCGACTTGGATGCGGTGGGCGTCATTCATCAAGTGGCAACTAACAACAGCGGAATATATCCCAATCAAACCAAGCGACCCCTTTATTTCAATACCAGTTCTAATTCGATCCACGTGGTGGCAACCGCAAATACAGGTGAGAACCAGCAAAAAAACGAATTAAACGTTTACAAAGACCTAAACATCTACAATATAGCGGGGCAGTTATGTTTCAAAACGCCAATTTTCGATACTCAGTCTAGCACGCACGATGTCCAAATCCCTGCTAATCTAAGCGCCGGGACTTACATCGCACAATACAAAAATTATTCGATTAAAATTATCTTGACCGACAATCGCTGATCTCTTAATTACTTGAGCAACCCCACCATGTCGATAGTTCTCAAAAATGGACCCTGAACGTTATTGGTCAACACAACAAAACACTTGTCCTCGTCCAAACATCGCCAATAATAAGTCCTGAAGCCCTTCCACCATCCGTTGTGAAAGCTCCATTTTTGACCATTGATCCATTTCACCCTCCAACCATTTGCATAGAAGGCATCCGCACTTACCGCAGTTTGCGGGGTTACCATTTGATTTTTGATATCCGAATGCAACAAATAATCCGTTCTCAACATTTGATCCAATGACAACATCTCAAAAACGTTGGAATACACCCCTTTATCACCCATCGCGCCATTATAAACATTGTCGGCAAAGACATGCTTTTTATCATACCCCTGCACCGTGTAATTCACCAATCCCAAACTATCAAAATTGCACAAATGGGAATATTTCATCCCGCTAGGATTCATGATTCGTTCCTTCACAAACTGACGAAACTCAACACCCGTCTGTCGTTCCACGATCAACGCCAGCAAAGCATAATTGCTATTACAATAATCGTATCTACCAGGTTTCGCAAAATGATTGATCGGTTGCGCATTCAACAGTTGAACCACATCCTCATTCGTCAAATGTGCTTTGGGATCATCCCACGCTTTCATATTGAAGTAGAAATAATCTGGCAACCCACTGCTATGACTGATAAGGTTTTGCAAACTTAAATTCCTACGCGTTAATTCCGGAATATACCAATGAACACTGTCCGACAATTTTAAATACCCATCCTGTACCAGCAGCATCATCGCGGTCCCCGTAAAGGTTTTAGAAACACTGGCCAACTGAAACAAATCGGCCGGCTTCAATGAATCCAACTGCGAAAAGGTGGCATACCCCATCGCCCCAAAACACAGACTATCATTCTTGTGAAACAAATACGTCCCGTTAAAGATCCCATAACGATACATCCTGCGAAAAAAACTGTCGATCTGAAACTCGGTAGTATCACTAAATCGTGTATATCCCGACAAATCATAGGGATTTAGTTTTGGCTTCTTGGGTGGTTCGGGCGTACTTCGGAAGGACGTTAAAGCCAACAGCGTCAGCAGCAAAACCAGTCCTTTCACGAAATATCGCATATTTACAAAAATAGGCACCACGCAATCCACGTACCAATCCCAACAAATGCAAGTTACACACCCAAAAATTGAGTGTCCTTTCGAGTAAAATTAAGGCACGTTAATGACCTTATGGGTCTGAATACAAATTCTCCAACGAGGATTCTCTTTCACATAATCAATAATCTTGGGCATCATTTTATCGCGCTTTTCCCATTCTGGCTGCAACAATAAAGCACAGTCTGTGGAACAAGTTTCAGCCCACTTTTCTGCCCATTCAAAATCAGAATCATTAAATACGATGACCTTTAACTCGTGGGCCTTTCCCATTTCACCCGCCGATGGTTGCTTGAATTTCTTTGGCGAAATACATACCCAATCGTAATTCCCTTGGAGTGGATAGGCCGCCGAGGTTTCGACATGTACGCGATAACCTGCCTCATGCAGCGTATCAACCAAGGAATTGCAATCATACATCGCGGGTTCTCCGCCGGTAATTACAACAATTTCTGCCGCCGTGGCTTTCACCCAATCACAAATTTCTGCAACTGTATGCATCGGAAATCCTTCTGTTGGCCAGCTTTCTTTCACATCGCACCAAACACAACCCACATCGCAGCCCGCCAAACGCACAAAATAGGCCGGCCTACCTGCATGAACACCTTCACCCTGGATGGTGTAAAAATGTTCCATCACAGGAAATTGCATCATGCAAACTTGGCTTTGTACACTTCTAACGTATTCATCATCAGACCGGTAATCGTCATCGGACCCACACCCTTTGGCACAGGAGTAATAGCGCTCACTTTGTCTAATACATCATCATAATCCACATCACCGCGCAATCTCCATCCACTTTTACGAGTAGCATCGTCAACGCGAGTGGTACCCACATCAATAATTACCGCACCGTCTTTCACCATATCTGCCGTTACAAAACCTGGCTTACCCAAAGCGACAACCAAAATATCAGCCATGCGGGTGAATGATGCCAAATCCTTGGTACGACTGTGACAAAGCGTTACCGTAGCATTTCCATAAGGTGCCGCCGCTGAGAGCAACATGCTCATCGGACGTCCAACAATATTGCTTCTTCCAACCACAACCACATGCTTGCCCGAAGCTTCGATTCCATAATGTTTCATCAACAAGGTAATGCCGTAAGGAGTTGCAGGTTTCACTCCTGTCTCATCGCCCTTGGCTAATTTACCCATATTAATATCATGAAACCCGTCCACATCTTTGCCCGGCAAAATGGCTTGGGTTACTTTTTCTTCTGAAATGTGTTTTGGCAATGGCAACTGAACAATTAATCCGTCGATGGTTTCATCGCAATTAATCATTTCGATTTCTGCCAACAAATCCTCTTCTGAGATATCGGCGGCGAAACGACGTACATCACCGGCAAATCCAACCTCATCGCAGGCGGTTTTCTTGGCGCCAACGTAGGTCTGACTTGCTCCATCTTCACCCACCAAAATCGCAACTAAACCCGGAGGACGATTGCCTTTTGCAACACTTGACTTCACCGCTTCGGCGATTTCTGTTCTAATTGAGGCGGCAGCAAGGCTACCATCGAGAATAATGGCCATAGTTTTACAAAAATACTCGCTATCCTCCAAAGTCGCTCAACCCTTGGCAATAAATCCAAAACAGAAAAAATGTTTTACAATAATTTCACCATCAAAGCACCATCACCCCCTTCGGCCTCCGTTTCATGATGATAGCTCCGCACAAAATTCACCGTCTTAAGCAGCGATTTCAAACCTTTACGCAAGATTCCATCCCCTCGGCCATGAACAATTTTCAGCTGCTGATGACCCAAAGAATACCCTTCTTCCAACCACGTCAATACCTCCTGTGTTGCTTCCTCCATTCGTTTTCCCCGCACATCAATCTTCGTATTGTATAATGATTGCCGCTCTACCCACTGATAACCACCCGATTTTCCTGTCTTTTCAGACTTGCCGCCCATCGGCTTTTTCGTCAGTAACAATTCTCCAATCGGGACCCACATTTTTATCACCCCAAATGCCACCCAAGCCTTATCCTTCTTCACTTCCAACACCTCTCCCTGCGCCTCAGTTGCTGTACTTTTCACCAAAGCCCCAGGCACCAATTGTTTGGCATTCGTAACAGGCACATCGCTGCTGGTAACCTGCAAACTCTTAGAATTCGCCAATACCGAAGTCGGATTTGAAGCACCCAATTCGACTTTCCCAGCCTGACCCGTCGCGGCATTCACTTTCGGCTTCACATCAACCCCACCCCGCATTCCAGCGCCTTTGCCCTTCACTGCCGAACCCAAGTTCTCACCCGATTCCATATCCCCCTTAAAATGACTCAAGGCCTTCCTCGCCTTTAATGTCGCCTCTTTCTCCGCCCCATGTTCGCGTATCGCACGTATCGTATTTTCGATTTGCTGATTCGTTTCTGCCAACAACTTTTTCGCTTCCTCCCTGGCCGACAATAAATATTCTTGTCGTTTCGCCTGCAACTTATCCTTCAACTGCTGATACGATGTCGTTAGCTCCTCCAAATGCTTCAGCTTCTCATTATATGCTCCCACCTGCTGCAACAACTGCTGATTCTGTTTCTCTAACGATAGCATCAAATCCTCCGTTTTCCCCATCTGCTTGCCCGCCAAAGTCCTAATTCGATCGATCCAATCCGATTCAAATCCAGTTTTTCGCATCAACTCAAGCGCAAACGACGATCCCGGCTTGCCCACAACCAAATGATACAAAGGTTTCAACGCCTCCGCATCATAGGCCATACTCGCCTGAACCACCTCCGAAATACCCATACCCCATTCTCGCAATTGTGAAAAGTGAGTCGTTGCAATCACAAAAGCACCCGCATTCAGCAACTGCTCCAACACCGCCTGCGCGATGGGTGCCCCAAATCGAGGATCCGTGCCCGCACCAATTTCATCCATGCCTATCAACGCTCGATCCGATGCGTTCGACAACAGATTTTTTAGATGATGCAAATGCGCACTAAACGTACTCAAACCCTGCTCAATGTCTTGACCGTCGCCGCAATCAATCCCTAGATATTCAAAAACGCCAAAACGACTTTCAGGATCGGCCGTCACGAATAACCCGCACTGAACCATATACTGAAGCAGCAAAACAGTTTTCAAAACCACCGATTTTCCACCGGCATTGGGTCCGCTGACAACCATAATTCGTTGATCACTCAGCACCATCGACAATGGAATTGCTTCCTTTTTTAACTGCTTTAACTGTCTGCGTAAAACAGGGTGATATGCCCTGCGCAAAACCACCTGCGGCTCTGAACTCACTTTGGGTCGCTCCGCCTTTTCAGACAAACACCAATCCCATTTCGCAAGCGCAAAATCCAACTGAATCAGTCGATCCATGATCTCGCCAAGAACTGCTTGATACGGTGCCAATTCCGACGTTATTTGTCGAAGAATCCGCTCCCGCTCCCGCCTTTTCTCTGCAAACAATTCTTTGAGTCGATTATTCATCTCCAACATCTGCGTTGGCTCCACGTATAGAATTTTCCCCGTGGCCGATATATCTTTCACAAAACCTTGAACCCGTCGCTTAAACTCGGCTAGCACTGGAATCACCAATCGCTCTTCGCGCACTGTAACATCCGTTTCCGCCGTAAATCCTTGCGATTTCCACTCCCTAAAAATCCCACGCATCACATTCCTCGCCTCGCCTTCCAAGCGATGAATCTCCTGCGATATTTTTGCGTATTGAGGCGTTGCCCTCACAGAAATTTCGCCAAACTCATCCAACACCTTGCCGATGGCCGATGCAATCATTTTGGTAGCATCCTCAACCGGAAACAATGCAAACAAAAGCGGCAAATCAGACGGACGTTGATGCAGCGCCGTAGATAGTTTTTGATAGGTTTGGATCGTTTGAAGGATGGCACTTAATGAAGGCTCCTCCAAATAAAAATTTTCTATTCCTAGATGTTTTAAATCCCCAGAAATATCACCGCCCAACAAATTTAACGCACTGGGCGATGTCACATTCAAATTTGCAATTTGATCCAATAAATCCAACTGTTGAATCACCAACTCGGCATCCGTTTGCATCTCCCACCCCGAAGCCAAATCATGGGTCGACGGGTATTTAAACCGCCCTACAATGGCCAAACGAATTTGATCAAAACCTACTACCGCTTCAAAGTCTTGAGGATACTTCACTGATTGACCTTTCTCGCATTCATTTCCGCCAACTGAAGTTGGGTAATTACCTTTTCCATCACCACGTCAAATTCAGCAGGGTTGGCTTTCAAACGCGACAACTCCGCCTTAAAATCATCATATTTCACCCCGTGTTTTTTGCAAACAAATCCATAATCACGCACCCAAATCGAATCGGGCAAAATGCCGTAGTTATACTTGACTTGATGACCCGCTTCCATCACCATGACATCGGAAAGTACAGAAACCATTTTCTTTTGTTCAAGTTTGGGCTGTTCTGGACCGCATGCCACGGCCAACAACGACAAAAGGACAAACAAAAATGAGAGATTTCTGATTTTCATGCTGAAAGAATACAAAATTACAACAAACCCTGCGGTAATTTCGCATCGCAAACCCCTATGAATCGCAAAAACCAAATCGCCAAAAATATCGCAAATATCAAGGCCCAGATACCGGACCATTGCAAACTCATCGTGGTGAGCAAATACCGACCAGCGGAAGAAATCAAATCCGCCTATGATGCCGGCCAACGCGAATTTGCCGAAAACCGTGTACAGCCATTGTTAGAAAGGGTTGCCGAGTTACCAAACGATATTCGATGGCACCTCATCGGACACCTACAGACCAACAAAGTCAAGTTTATTGCCCCATTTATTTCGATGATTCATTCGGTGGATAGCGTAAAGTTGCTGCAAGAAATCGATAAAGAGGCCAAAAAGAACAATCGCATCATTCCTTGCCTCATCCAACTGCATGTGGCGCAAGAAGAAACAAAATTTGGATTATCGTTGGAAGAAATTCAGCCGTTTTTTCAAGAAATCACCCAATTGGGACTACAAAATACAACCGTAAATGGACTCATGGCGATGGCAAGTTTTACCGAAGACCAAATGCAAATTGCAGAAGAATTTAGCCAAGTAGCCAACGCATTTCAAGAAGTAAAGTCACAGTATTACTCAGATGAGCCACAATTTTCTGAACTTTCCATCGGAATGAGCTCAGATTACGGCATCGCCATCGAAAAAGGATCCACCCTAATTAGAGTGGGAAGCGCCGTATTTGCTTAGTAATTGTTCAACATCATCGGCATGATGAGCATGGTAATATCCTCACCTCGCTCATTTTCATTGGGGATTACCAAACCTGCGCGGTTCGGGGCCGACAAGCAC
>CANIZU010000033.1 GCA_947472115.1 Flavobacteriales bacterium
TGGTTGACATATTGGATAATCCCACTTTGTCGGTATTCGTGAAATACTGCCGCTTAATAAATGGATAGCAAATTCCTTGTGATTTCACCCCCCCAAACGACCCAAATCCCACTAAAATAATTAGTACTGCTTTAATAATAATTCGAACGAAACCCACCTGTATATATTTTAATGACTTATGGACGACAAAATTCGCTTATTTGTTGGCTTGAACACAAAAAAAAAATGACACATTTGTGTAAAACCCAAAAAGTTGTGTCTACCCCCAAAGACTTTTGAAAATTCTGCGAATTTTGCAAAAAGTTTTCCTTCTGTTGCGTTTATTGCAAATTCAAACGGATCATCCCATATCATGTTTGGAGAATGACTAACAAAATGCCGACCTTCGTAGCCGGAAGATATTTCTCTAATCAATTGGAAAAACTCATCATCTTTTCTGCCCCCTCTGGCTCAGGGAAAACCACAGTGGTAAAACACTTGCTGGAAGTTATGAGCAATCAACTCGCGTTTTCCGTTAGCGCCACCACCCGCAGCCCAAGGCCAGGCGAGTTAGATGGTAGAGAATATCATTTCTTATCTCTAGATGATTTCAATCAAAACGTTGCCGATAACCAATTTTTAGAACACGAAGAAGTCTATGCCGGCATACTTTATGGCACCCTCTGGTCTGAGGTAAAAAAGATTTGGGCCGAAGGCAAAGCCGTCGTTTTTGATGTCGATGTAAAAGGCGGACTCAACCTAAAACGCAAATTTGGCGATCAAGCACTCGCTGTTTTTCTAAGACCACCGAGCGTAGATGTCCTCATGGAACGCCTAACCAAACGCAGCACCGAAGTGGAACACCAACTTCAAGAACGCATCGCAAAAGCAAACTATGAACTCAGTTTTGAATCTCAGTACGATACGGTAGTGGTGAACGACATCCTAGAAGAAACTTTCGCAACCTGCGAAAAATTGGTCAGTGATTTCATTCAAAACTAAAGAGAGATAGCATGCGCATTGGACTCTATTTTGGCTCGTTCAACCCCATCCATTTTGGTCACCTACAAGTGGCCCATTACTTCTATATGCTGGGAAAGTTTGATGCCATTTGGATGATTCCATCGCCATTAAATCCTCACAAATCGGAAGAGACCTTGGTGCCTGCCGACCTGCGACTGAGTTGGGTGCAAAAAGCCATAGATGGAGAAAAAGGACTTGAATGCAATGACGTTGAATTCCATTTAGGCACTCCGAGTTACACGCATCGAACAGTAACCCATTTATATCAAGAGTTCCGTCAGCACCAGTTTTCATTAATCATGGGAGCCGATAATTTACAGAGCTTTCATTCATGGAATCACGCGGAAGAACTTGCTAAAATTTGTCCGCTCCACGTGTATGCAAGACCCGGATACCCCAAGCCAGAAGAGCCCATTCCTTTCGGCGCCACTTGGTACGATGCACCCCTACTGCATATTTCGGCTACGGAAATTAGAGATTTATTGGCCAATCAAAAACCGATCGACCACCTAGTCCCTCAATCAGTCATTGGCGAGATCGAGGCTTTTTTTCAGCACTTTCTCGCGAATCAACACGAGTAAGTAAGCCACAGTAAACGTCACAAAAAACGAATACAAGGCATACACGAGCGCCGGCTTTTCCATACTCGAGTTATGCAACTTTTCGCCCGCAATAATTAGAGCCAACGCCGTATTGTGCAATCCCACCTCAATGGCAATGGTGATACGATTTCGGTAGCTCAAATTCAAGGGTATACCCACGATGAATCCCACCAGCATCGAAAGTATATTGAGCGATACAACGTAAGGGGTTAATAGCCAAATATCGGCGGTCGACATATCCGTTCCTCCATGCTGACTTCCGGCTAGAAATTTGAATCCGAAGACACAGAATAACAGTAAGGGCAAAATGATATTTACCCATTTGCTGATGCGGGTAACATGTCGGCCAAACTTTCGTTTGGCCGACATTCCCAACAACGCAGGAATAATCGTGACCAAAAAAATCTCGAATAGCGTATTCCAAAACGGCAAATACACAACCTCAGCGCCTCCGTCTTTCATAAAATATCGAAGACACAAATTCACAACCAGAGGTATAGAAATCAGCGATAGCAGAGCATTGCTCACCGTTAGAGAAACCGCCAAGGCCACGTTTCCCTTGACAAAATAACTGACCAAATTGGACGTGATTCCCCCCGGACACAAACTCAAAATCATAATACCGACCTTCATTTCGGGTGGCAACGGACTTTGCATCACAATGAAAGCAGCGACAAAAGGCAAAATCACCATTTGGGCAAATAAACCAATCGCCAAACTCCTGGGCTGGTCAAAAAGTTGCTGAAAATCCTCCTTCTTCAACGACAATCCCAAGCCAAACATGATCAACGCCAAAACAATATTTAGCAAAAAATTGATATTGATCAGAGGGAGTGCCATGGCTATAAATATCGACAAGAATTCATCCCCCTATTCGCAAAATCAGTGTAGCCTAGCCGCCTGAATCCAAGTCGTTAACAAGAGTACGAAATGATAAGCAAAATACAAACCGATACCAGACAATATCACACCAAAATAACGATTCACCAATGCGTAAACCCTCTCACTAAGCTTCCGTCCAATATAATCGCTGAGATATACTTTCCCCAAATCCAAACACAGCAACGTACACAAAATGGTGATCAGTTCAACCAAAATTGGCAAGCGGTCATGGAGAGAATCGCCTTCGTAACCCACACTCAATGTGGCGATTACACTCACCCACAGCAGCATCACAAAGGGATTAATGATATTCATGAAAAACCCCCGATACACTGAGCTACTTCCCTTGACCGTGATTTCTGGAATTTTGTGATTTTTACTAAAAATAGCCGTTAGTCCCAGATACAAAATGGCGGCAGCGGCCAAACCGGTAAATACCAATTTGAACATTGGGGCGGTGAAGTAATGCGACAAACCAAAGAAGCAGAGCAGGGCAACAAACAATTCACTGAGAAAAATCCCAAGTGCCACATGCATCCCTTGTCGTTTACCACCTTGAATCCCTGTGTGAATCAGCGTAAAAAAGGAGGGTCCAAAACTCAGAACGCCTATTAAAAAGCCATACCAAATTCCCTTCCCTATTGATAATAATAATCCCAATTCCTTGCTTGCAATTTAGGCCCGATTTTGGGCGATACCAAACCGAGTTTACCCTAGGCCAATTTATCAGACACCCGCTGCAAAAACTCCTTAGCCAAGGCCGGATGGGCTGCAATAATTTCCCGCTGAAATAAAACCGAAGGTCCACCCGTAAAATTCGATACGAATCCGCCTGCCTCTTCCACCAATAAAATGCCGGCCGCCACATCCCAAGGAGCCAAACCCATTTCGTAAAAAGCATCAAACCGTCCCGATGCCATATATGCCAAATCAATGGCGGCCGAACCCATTCTACGCAATCCGTGCGTACTGCGCATCAAATCGGAAAGTAGTTCCAAATAGGGCGACATTTTTTCAAAATCATAGTAGGGAAACCCCGTAGCGATAAGCGATTGCGACAAATTCAATTCGCCCGTGAGTTGCAAAACCTTGCCATTCAAATAGGCACCACCACAGCGAACCGCAGTGAACGTTTCTTGCATCGCCGGGGCATGAACGACACCCAATTGGGCTGATCCACCGTCCCACAGAGCCACACTGACAGCAAAAACGGGCAGTCCATGCAAAAAATTGGTTGTCCCATCTAACGGATCGATGATCCAAGTGGGCTCGTCACTCAAAACCGAGTCGGGATTATATTCTTCGCCAATGAAACAGGAACCGGGCAAAATCGCCGATAACCCGTCCATGAGTTTTTGTTCTGATTCCTTGTCAACAAAACTCACCAATTGGTTGAGTCCTTTGTCGGCAATATCAACCGACTTCACCGTTTGCCAGTGTTGCATTTGAAATGTGCCGACTTCTTTACAGAGGGCTTCAACCTCAACGAGGTAGTTTTTCAGTTGCGACAATGCCAAACCGCTTGTCATATTAGCAATGCTGATCGTAAGCAAACATCAAATTGTCTGCTACCATATCGGCGGTGCGGCCTTCGATCATGTGGCGTTCTACCATGTGAACGACTTCACCATTTTTGAAAAGAGCCACAGCGGGAGAAGATGGCGGGAACGGAGCCATATATTCACGGATTTTAGCTACGGCATCCACGTCTTGACCTGCAAAAACGGTTGCAATTTTGGCGGGTTTATTGGCGCCTGTTAACGACTTTAAAACACCTGGGCGGGCGGAGCCCGCCGCACAACCACATACCGAATTCACCATCACCAAAGTAGTATCATTGTTACCCTCCATGAACGCAACTACCTCGTCGGCAGATTTTAACTCGGTAAACCCTTGGTTTGTCAATTCGGCACGCATCGGCGCTACTAGCATTTCTGGATAAGGCATATGTGTATTTTTTATTTTTACAAAGATACGAAACTCTCGATATTTGTGTCTAAGTTTTCACTGATAACACGCGCATGACCAAACGTTTACTATTCATCCTATTTCTTGTCATTAACACCCTTCAAATAGCAAAAGGAGCCTATGCCGCAGGCGGTGAAATGAAGGTTTCACATATCGGAAACAACAAATACTTGGTTACGCTCCTTGCGAATAAACCTTGTGCATCGCTGATGTCGTTTCCAACTACAACAACTCTGAATGTACAATTTGGCTCTAAAGGCGCATGCGGCACAACAACACTAACAATGTCGCAAACAAGCAGCCGTGAAACCAATACCAAATGTTCAACAAGCACCGGTTGCAGCGTCAATGCGCTTACAGAATACACCTATCAGTGCACTGCCGATCTAAACTCCACCACCTTCACCAAGCCCTTGAGCAGCGGCACTTGTAAAGAAATTACATTTTATCACAACTCTTTTTATCACGCCTTTTATACTCTAGCATCCGGCGTTTGCTCCGACGTGTTCCTAACCGCAGCAACCCTCTACGTCGGCAATCTAAATCGATGCAAATCCAAAACCAATATTGCGCCGGTTTCCGTATTCGACCCAACGCATAATTTACCTGTGTATAGAACTGCAGTTATCGCTCAAGGCATGGTCGACACCAATGAATACGATTGGTTGCACTTTGTTCAAATGCCTAGCTATGCCATAACTCCTTACGCAAATACAACCTGCTCCTATTCTAAGAGTAAAAATTACTTGCGTCCCTTAGATCCTGTTTGCGTGCCAACAACATCCACAAGTTGTAGTTATAACGGATCAACAAATCCCGTTCGAGGCGTCAATTTCGATACGCTAAGCGGCGATTTCATCTTCTCACCAGCCAATAGTGGCGACTACGGTGTACTAAGCTATCACATCAACGAGTATCGCAGGGATACAACCGGCAAGTGGACATTGATTTGTAGATATTTCAAAGAAGTACCGCTATATGTAATTGATGCCCCGGCCGACAATAACAATCCCTCCATTTCTACACTAGTGGGTCAACCCATTAACATCTGCGTTGGCAATAACTATTGCAACAAAGTCATTCAAATGAACGACATCATGGCGGCACCAAAACAATCAGCGTTCGACTCATTGCTCACCTTTACGATTCAAAATATTCATGGCAGCCCTTTCAATGTGTACGCACCAAACAAATACACTCGTGCTTTTGAAATTTGCTGGACCCCAAAAAACGCAGACACCAGTTACGTACCCTATCTGATCCCAATAAAAGTGGTCGACCAGCACTGCTCTCCTCCATTGGAAATGAGCTATACGATTCAAGTGCGCGTCTACCCGATTCCACAAGCCACCAATACTGTTCGATACCTGGGTTGCAACAAAATTGAAGTCAAAACAAAAAATTTGCGAGGAGGACCAGGAGCCAAATGCCTTTGGCAAATCAGCAAAACGGGCAGCAGCTTTGTGGCCACATCCTACAAAGACATCGATACGATTTACATAGATGGGATGGGGAAATATAGCATCAAAGCACTGATGTCGAATGTCGGGTCTTGTTTTAATTTTTACGATACTACATTGACGCTAACCGACACCGTAGTTGACTTCACTTTGGGAAATTATTCTCCCATCGCCGATACATTCAATTGCCCGTCGGCTACATTCATTGCAAAGCCCAACAAACTATCATACCCCGCTGGGAAGTTGAGCTACCAATGGTATGGCATCGATAATAATACAGCTTATTCTGTTGGTGACCCCAGAAATATCAATAAGAGTGCACTTCAAAAATTGGGGACCGCATCATCGCAAGCCTTATCACTAAAAAAAGATTCGATCATTCTGTTATCGATTACAGATTCTAAAGGATGCACGGTAACAAGAGAATTGCGAATTACCCAAATCATCACGCGCGATCTCAAATGGAAGACAAAACCCCTTGCCCCAGTCTGCGGAAATGCAAAGAGCATCGCGCTGCTGGATCCAATGAATAAGGACATGATTTATGGTGGCGAACAAACTGGGATTCGATGCTTGGACGGAAAATACCTCGATAGCATTGGCCCAAACAACTACAAAATCAAGGCGCCGGCAAAACCCAAAACTACCGATTTCATCAAACTCACGTTTGTTGCTACGTACGATACCTTGGGTTGCTTGAGTCGAGATACAAACACAATCGACTTCATCTATAGACCGCAGTTTTCGTTGACAAGAAATGTTGAACTATGCACCACCACGCCAGGTTTATTGATGGAAAAAATTGTATCGCAATCGCCCAAAAAAGCGTCGCCTTTCGACTGGACATTATTATCGAGCCCAGCCAAGTCGAACGCCCAAATTGGCTATACAACCAACACGCCGCGGAAAGCCATTTTACTAAGCTATCCTGATTCAATTGCGGTGGGCAAATACAAAATCAGCGCCTGTGCCAACGACTCTGCTTTGGGCTGTCGTTTCTGCGATACCACCATCGTAACGTCCATCCAACTGTATTTGGCGAAATATCAAGGCGATACTTTGGCTTGTCCGCATACCACTCCAATCGAACTAAACAAAGGGTTAAAAATCTTTACCGGCCAATCGGCAGATACCATTTATGGTTGGAAAGTGTTGAGCTTAAACGGCGACACGAGTCGTAAACAAAATGGATTCAGCAAAGGGATTGTCAATAATACATTCCAGCCCGCCGCGGCCTCCGGCCGCTGGCTCCTTTCCTTCAAATCATCAAAGCCCTGCTATCAAGAATCGAGCATAGCAATTAAAGTTCAAGACACGTTGTCCATTACCATCTCTTCCAACCCCGATACCGCTATCATGTTGCCCAAAACCTCATTTAACTTCACCGCCAATACCCAAGCAACACGGATTCATTGGGATTTTGGCACCGGCAGCCCCGATGATACCGCCAACCTAAACCCCATCAACTGGTCGTTCGCCAATTCCCCCGCCAATTATATCGTGAAAGCCCAATCCTTTCACCCCAATGGCTGCTACGGCGTTACCACCAAAAAGGTGAAAGTGGTAGAATTCTCCGGAACCAACGATATCAATCCGGTACACTTCGGATGGACAAATCAGCTGCGATTCATTTCTTCTCAATACGCATTTCAGCAGCTTACCGTCTATAACATGAGCGGACAAATGGTCTTCCAAACCAAAGAAAATTCAGGGGTCCCACCGCAACATCTAACCCCCGGAACCTATTCCTTTGTCGTTGAAGCCAAAAACATCCTAAACCCCCAAGCCAAAATGCAAACGCTAAGAGGTAAGTGGGTCAATTACGCGAATTAAACAGTCCAAAGTTCAACCGATTTCGGTTGAACTTTGGTACCTAAATAGGTAAACAATCCGTCATTTGGATTTCGTATTTGGTATTATTGTATATTTTACAATATATTCGCCTTTCGCATCGCGAAATATCCCATGGATCCAAACCTTATCCCCTTTTTTAAAGCCGCTGTTTCCGTAGATAACGTTGTTTTTGGATTCGACCAATCGGGCCTTAAAGTATTGCTCATTTATCGTGGGGCCGACCCTTATCGCAACTGTTGGGCACTCCCCGGAGATTTGATTAGTTTGGATTCCGATCTCTCCTCCTCCGCAGAAAAAGTACTCCAAGACCTAACCGGGCTAGATAAAGTCTATATGGAGCAAATTCATACTTTTGGAAAGGTTGACCGACATCCATTTGGTCGCGTATTCACAGTGGCCTATTTCGCATTAATAAAAATTGAGGATTACAACATCCACCCATCTTCGTGGGCCGAGGAAGCCGCCTGGTTCCCTATTTCAGAAATCCCAGATCTTCCTTTCGATCACAATGAAATCCTCCTGTTTGCCAAAGACCAGCTGAAAACCAAAATCCGACGTCAGCCCATTGGCTTTGAACTACTCCCAAAATATTTTACGCTCACCGAACTACAAAAACTCTACGAATCAATTCTAGAAACCGAGTTCGACGTGCGAAACTTTCGAAAAAAAATCCTTTCCATGGATTTCATCACCGATACCGGACTAAAACAATCTTGCGTCACCCATAGACCTGCAAAATTGTTCAAGTACAACGCAAAAAAATATAGCAAAATTTCTAGCAGCGACTTTGCTTTTGACCTTTAATACCAGAACCTTGAAGTACTTAATCGCCCTCATAGCATTCACAATTTCCATCCATTCGCAGGCCCAAGCCGTAAAAGTAGAGGTGCGCCAAACCCCAAAGGGCTGGGAAATGCTGCGCGATGGCAAACCCTACTACGTTAAAGGTGCCGGGGGCGATACCCACCTAGATGTAGTCGTGAATATTGGCGGAAATTCCATCAGAACTTGGGGCGTTGAAGAAGCACAAACCATCCTCGACAATGCACAAAAACATGGACTCACGGTGATGCTTGGGATGTGGTTGCAGCATGAACGACATGGATTTGATTATAGCAACAAGGCCAAAGTAGAAAAGCAACTCAATCACTTTAAAAGCGTCATCGATCAATTCAAAAACCATCCCGCACTACTCATGTGGGGCATTGGCAATGAAGTCGACCTATTTTACTCCAATACCCGCGTTTGGGACGCCATTCAAGACATCGCCAAATATGCGCATCAAGTTGACCCAAATCACCCTACTTCTACGGTTACAGCTGGTTTGGACTCGATGGAGGTGGCACTGATTAAACAAAAAGCTCCAGACATTGACGTATACTGCGTAAACACTTATGGTGATATTGGCAACGTACCTTACAACATCAGAAAATGGGGCTGGACCGGACCCTATATGATCACCGAATGGGGACCCAACGGTCACTGGGAATCACCGAACACTCCTTGGGGTGCAGCCATCGAACAAAGTAGCCTCGAAAAAGCTGAAGTCTACAACAAACGATACACCAACTACATCGCAGCCAATCCCCACGATTGCATTGGCTCCTATGTCTTTTTATGGGGACAAAAGCAGGAATATACACTTACCTGGTATGGACTTTTCACCAAAGAAGGCAAACCCACCCAAGCCATTGATGCACTACAAATTGCATGGAGTAGTCAGAGCCCAACTACATCAACGCCCAGCATTGCCAACCTGTTTATCAACGGCAAAAATGCTTACAGTGGACTTCATGTGCCCGCCAATTCCATCAACCAAGCTTTCGCCGATGCCTATTTAATTCAATATAACCAAACGCAGAACGACACGAACAATTTGCATTGTAGTTGGAAGATTTTGGCGGAGAGCAACGACAAAAAAGCCGGCGGTGATTTAGAAAATGAGGCCTCCGAAATTCCAGGTCTGATAAAAAAAGGCAAAACAAAACAAATTCAGTTCAAAGCGCCCAACGAAGAAGGTGCCTACCGACTTTTTGTAACGATCGAATACCAAAACAAAATTGCTTACGCCAATTACCCCTTTTATGTCGATGCGAGCGCGAACTCAACCAAACCGAAAGCCATCCGCGTAAAAAAATTCACCATGGACAGTTTTAATCCATAAGCCCATGAAAAGATCTTTACTTACAATCGCATTTTGGGGAATCGTAACGGCGAATGCTTTTGCGCAAATCACAAATACAATTTATCCTTTGGGGGTTTATCCCAAGCAAGCACCGGAGAAGTTGGAAAGATTTACCATTTCAGGGTACTACCGCTTTATTACCAACGTGAGATATCTTCAAAATTCACAAGATATGCTCGCCCGTGGCAGCTACACGGAGCAAGCCAAAACGCCAACTCACATCTTCGTAGGCGACGATGCACAAATCCCCCAACTCATGCTAAATATGGGCGGGAGCATCACCCCAAGCACAAGATTTTCTACCGATTTCTATCTCTGGACACCAATGACCGGCGCAGGTCAAGCCGAAAATGTAAAAGGCCTAAACCTGGGTGTTAGCCTCACCGGAACCCACGATTTCCAAAAAGGAAGCCTCAATGTAATTGCAGGAGGTATCAATTGGTACGCCCTTACGCCATTCACCTTTCACACCAATCCAGGCTTCAATCGATATTCCATCTTCGAAAGGAACCCTTGGGATCCGCAAACACAAAACATCGCCGACCGCTATAATAACTTCTACACCAATGGAGCGCTGAACCAAGATACGAGATGGGGACGACAAGCTTTTCAGGGAATCATCCTTGAGGCGAACGACATGCCAAAAAACCTCTCCGGGGTAATCATGTTTGGCAAAACACAACTGAATGGCGGAATGGCGCCCTTACCCAATCAATCATATGGCGGAAAATTGAAGAAAACGGTTGGCAACCACTACATCAGCCTCAATACATTTAACAACCAGACCTATTCCGACAGCCTTCTTACCCATGGCGTGGGATTCAATATGCATACCGCCGAATTCCAAATCAAAAAACGCATTTTAACCATTTACGGTGAAGTGGGCAGCGGACGATATTTCAGTCCAACCCTAGCCAAAGGATGGGGCGAAGCCATCGACCTAAAACTCAGCTTCCCAAAAACCACAACAGGGATTCCAATTTTAATTCGATATTACCGCGTGAGTCCGAGGGTTTTGAATAACTCATCCGTATTTTGGAATTCATCCATTCGCGAAGGAAACGTAAGCAGTTCTAGCAGCTCAGACCAACTCGTTTTGGTGCCATTTTCCAGCGCGATGGTGCCCGTGGGGCAAATCACCAACAATAGAACCGGCATCGAATTGAATACAGAATTTGAAATAGGAAAACTAAAAACGAGCATCGGCTACACAAACGCCAACGAAATCGAGAATATCTCTTCGCAATTAACCTACTCCCACCCTGTCAACAACCTCGCACTCTCTCGCTTCTGGCGATGGGGATTCCCGGCCAATGTCGGCCCCTACCAAAACCTAACCAAAGTGTATCGAGGGGTATTTGAAACCGTAAATCTGACCGATGGCACCCCCACCGGCACTCCTTTGTATAAAAAGTATTTCAACAACATCGAAGTGAATGCGAAATACAAAACCCGACTTGCCTACAGAGATTTATATATCAACTACTTAGGATCTTATGCATCGGTGCAAAGAAAGCGTTCCGCCGTAACCGTTTTCACCGAAGAAGCTTATTTGAGAACCTATTACCACCAACTAGAAGCCTATTATCACCTATCGCCAAAGGTCGTTTTTGCCAATTATGTTGGTTGGGAACGAATCATCGCCAATTACAATACCACCGTTGATGCCATCAGCCGTCGTCCTCGAAACCAGGAAGGATGGGGATTGGCAACAGGCTTCGATATCCAAATGAGCAAAGGAGCAGGTCTTTATATCCGTCAACGATGGATGAATTACCAAGACCGCAGTTTTAACAAAGACCAATACAAAGGCTGGGAAACCACCGTTGAAATCAAAATTTTCTTCTAATGCAACAATCCATGAAACGATTATACACCCTTTCCACCGTCCTTTTCGCAACCCTAATCGCCAATACCACCCTTGGCCAAACAGGACCCAAAGTGCGATTCACCGGCGGCGCAAGATCAATTATCTCCAATGCCGATATTCAGGTAAACGATACGATACCGGATAAAACCACAGCCAAAAAAGCCGTTGGCGGTTATGCGCTCGTTGATTTGGGATTTAATATCAGCCCCAACAAGAACACCGAAATTCTGGGAATGATCCGCATCAACAATAAATACGGCGGATTCTATGGCGCTGGAGTGGCTTTCGATGTGCGTCAGCTCTGGGTAAAAGGCATCATCGCCGATGTAGTTCGATACCAACTGGGCGATATCAACCTAAAACAAACCCCCTTTACTCTTTACAACCACAATGAGGATCAGCTAATCAGCCAGCCGGGTGTTTTTCAGCTGCAGCGCGATATCGTGAATTACGAAACCTTTTATAAATCAAATACTTGGCGACAACAGGGCTTGTCGTTGGATTGGGGATTGCAGTTCAATAAATTCGTCAAAGAACTCAACGTAAACGCCTACCTCACCCGTCAGAATGCCACCAATTTCGGAAACGTACAAGACCGGTTATTTGGAGGTTCTACCATTGATTTAATGCAAAGCAATCATTTCAGCATTGCCTATAACCTGGCCGCTCTGTTTGATGTCAAAGGCACCGCTTTGGATACCAACGTATTCAGCAATATCGTCAACACGATGACCTTCCGCTACAACAACAAAATCGGGAAACTCAATGCCAAACTTCAAGGCGAATTCGGGAATTCACGTTACCATTACACCATCGATACCACCGCCCCGACGCTCACCGACTTCTTCATGAACCCCACTTTTTCCCTTTCCCCAGAAAGCAAACAATGGGAAGCCGAACTCGGATATTTGAATGTGGGTCCTGATTTTAGAAGCCCTGGAGCGCAAAGCAAACGCGTGGATTACAACGCCCAATCCAATTTCTTCAACCGATATAAGCAAACCCAGGTGGATCGACCGCTAAACTTTGGAGATATCACCAGCAACAGCCTTTTGTACCGCACCGGCATCAACCCAAAACTTATGGCATACAATCCGTTGATTAACAATGTATTGCCCTATGGACAAGCTACATTTAACCGACAAGGATTGTACCTAAAAGGAAAATACAACACCCAAAACGAGGTGATACAGTCGGAATTCAGCCACCACCAACTCAAAGAAATCCGCGGTCAAGGCACATCGGCATTGAAATCGTTTATGATGACCCGCCTTCAATTGGGCGCCAACCTTGGAAAGTATTTCCATTGGGATCGCGTTGCTAAATTATCGGCTTCCGCCTGCTATCAAAGCACACAAAGGACAGGGAAATTCGCCTTCGAATCCGTTGATCTCACGTCTTTTCAAACAGGAATGGGTGCCGAATTCGAACTTTTGCCTAGCATGGATTTGATGATTGGCTATACCACGCTTCAAGGTAAGGGCAATGATTTATTCTCTGATCGCAACGGCTTTACCGAAGTCATCGACTTTAGCAAATACAACGTGGATTTGAATCAAACCGTTACCGCCGCAGGAATTCGCTTCCGATTTGGTGAAAAAGCCTATTTGGCCGGCCTTTACCAACAATCGAATTACCAAGACAAAATGCACTCCTTCAACAACTACAAGATCAACCAATGGATGGTTGTTTACAATATGACCTTTTAATCCCTAGCGATGAAAAAACACATTCTTACCCTCGCCCTTGCCGCTACCTTGCTCGCATCAAGCTGTAAGCGAAACAACAGTTCATTCGATGGTCCTAGCCTCAGCGATCTCAACGGTCAGTTTGGTATGTTACA
>CANIZU010000034.1 GCA_947472115.1 Flavobacteriales bacterium
ACTTTGTCAACAGATTGACAACGAACGAAATACAAACCGGCTGTCAACTCAGAGACATCCATACGGCCATCAATCGGCGCAGAATTCTTTACAACGGCACCTTTCGCATCAACAACATCAAAAGTAGCATTGCCCAAAGCAGACACATTCAACACATCAACAACAGGATTGGGATACACTTGCACCGCTTCAGCAATCCAAGACTTTGTTTGGGCACCCCAACGCACGTTGATGTTCCATGTCACCGTATCTATATCGGTTGGATTCTCATAATCAAACACCAAATACTGCACTTTGGCTATTCCGGCCTTGCCATTTGGAAACACAGTGATCTTCAAAGACGCTTCCATATTGGTGGACACCGCCGCCATCGTATCTTGTATTTTAAAGGTTGCATAGCAATTTTTATTATCGCAGAAAGACACATCCCAAAACATAGGATAATCAACCAGCAAACTCTTATATCCAAAAACCATATTGGTCTTTTTCAAATTCTTAAAGTGAATGTAACAATCCATTGGATCATTGGCGGTTGGATAAAAATCATGAACCTTTTGCTTGTCCTGAATCTCAAAGCCCTGAGCCGCAGCAAAATTCATTGAGCCAAACGCGATGGCCAACATAAATACCAATTTCAAACCGATTTTTTTCATTAAATACAAAAATACGAAATTTCGCGGACATCACATTCATGGCAATTCCTAGAACGTTGCGAAGGGTTTGACCAATGCCGAGGCTACCAATTCGATTTTAACGAATCTCCGACAATAAACAGTTTTACAAACGTGTAAAATCCATCAAATCATCGACTACGCCGCCAAAATAGGCATCATCCAAAGGCAACTCGCGACGATCCTGACCTCTTCGATACCAATACGATACGATGCCTGACCCCATTCCACCTTCCACGTCCGTGTGCCAAGTATCACCCAAATACACCGCTTCCTCCGCTCCAACACCCGCTTTTTCCAGCGCCAAAGCAAAAAAACGCGAATCTGGCTTTGCCATACCCACCGATTCCGATGTCATCATAAAGTCAACAAAATCGCCAATCCCCGACACCGCAATTTTGGTCTGCTGGGTATTCTCAAACCCATTGGTCAACAATGCGATGTGATACTTTTTCTTCAACTCTGCCAAACATTCCAAAGCCCCTGGCATCATCCGCGTCATGATCGGACAAATCTCCAGATACTCTTGCCAAACATTGTCAGGTTGTAGGGCCGGAGCGACCCCCATCGCATTAAAAGTATCGGAAAATCTCGCCGTTCGAAGCACCTCTTTTGTCACTTCGCCCTTTTCGTAACGCAGCCAATAGGCGGCATTCACATCTTTGTACAACGACAAAAATTGATCCACATGAAAATCGCTATGCAAATGCAATTCATGTCGATGATATAGTTCTTTGATCGCCTCTTCAGCATTCGCATCAAAATCCCAAAGCGTATTGTCGAGGTCTAAAAAAACCCATTTTACCGCTTCGGAAAACGCCTTCATCCCAAAACTTTATCGATTTCAGCGCAAAGTGAATCATAGATTGCACCCACTTCGCCGATCCCTTGAACCCCTTGATATTTGCCTTGTGATTGATAAAAACCTTGTAAGGGAAGGGTCTTGTTTTGATATTCTTGGAAACGATTTCTGATGGTAGACTCGTCTTGATCGTCTGCTCTACCGCTACTTTGTCCGCGAAGCAACAAACGCTTAACCAACTCATCTTCATTCACTTCCAATCCCAATACGATACTGATTTGGGTATTAAAATCAGCCAACATCGCATCCAAAGCTTCGGCTTGCGGCGTTGTTCTGGGGAAACCATCAAAAATAAATCCTTTGGCCTCTGTATGTGCAAGCATGAAGTTCTTTACCATTCCAATCACAACGGCATCGGGCACCAATTCGCCTTTGGCGATGTATTCGTTGGCTTGATTGCCGAGGTCGGTTCCGGCTGCGCGCTCCGCGCGCAGCAAATCCCCGGTGGAAATATGCTGTAAGGAATATTGTTGCAATAAACGCTCACTTTGCGTCCCTTTCCCCGCCCCTGGAGGGCCAAAAATGATCAGATTTAACATAATTAATGGGTAGCAAAGAAACGACATCCTACGAACTACAGCAACCTTTATTTTCTTTACCTTTGAAAATTATGTATGCTTTCATCCAAGCCCGGATGGGTTCTTCGCGATTGCCTGGCAAAATGACCATGCAACTTCCAGATGGAAAAACCTTGCTTGAAGCTGTAATTAGCCGACTTTCCGCACACAACGTAACACCAGTACTTCTCACCACTGAACAACCAGCCGATAATGCCTTGGTTGAATTGGCCAAAGAATTCGGAATAGCCACATTTCGGGGTGATGAAACCCACGTACTCAAAAGATTCACCCAAGCTGGCGCAGCTTTTCATGTTTCACCCAGTGATTTCGTCTTACGCATTTGCGCCGACAACCCTTACATCAGTCATTATATTATTGATCAAACATTGCAAGCATGCTCAACATTTCCTGAGAAAGACTACATATCCTTCGGGCATGCTGGAAAACCTGGCATCAAACACCATACCGGCATTTTTGTGGAAGCCGTAAAGATGGGTGCTATGCAGTCGTTATTGCCGCTAAATAACCTCTGGTACAATGAACATGTGACCATCGGGCTATATGAAAATCCAGACCTATACGCCATTCAAATCATTGAAATACCAGTAGAATGGCATCCTGATTTTGAAAAAATACGACTCACCATAGACGATATGGATGATTGGAATTTTTGCCTTAATACATACGCATCTTTGGCCGAACTTGACTTTCCAGAACAGCGAAAACTACTGCTAAGTGAAAAAAGTTCGGTAACTTTGATGGAAAATCAAATCACCAAATACCAGAAATAACGCATGTCGAAGCACCAGCACACCTACATCATCGGAGAAATCGGACAAAATCACAATGGATCCGTTGACATCGCCAAGCTCATTATTGATGCCGCAGCAAGACCAATTAGAGACGAATTATTCGATATGGATTTGCCTCGGATGGACGCGGTTAAGCTCACAAAGCGTGACTTGGCTAGGGAACTATCTGCTTCGCAAATGTCGCGCGCTTATAATTCACCCCATTCTTTTGGCAAAACATATGGCGAACATAGGGCCAAGTTGGAATTGAACGATGAGCAACACTTTGAACTATTTCAATATTCAAAATCACACGGATTGGATTTTGTAGAAACATTGTGTGCCTCAAGCTGTCTGAGTATGACCAAATATTTTTTGCCGGATCGCCTCAAAGTTGCTAGTCGAGACCTTACTAATTTGCCCTTACTTAGCGCTTTAGCAGAAACACAAATCCCAATAATAATTTCAACAGGTATGGGCGGTTACAAGGAAATCGACGATGCTTTGGCCGTTATAACCAGGTACCATGATGATATTTCAATCCTTCATTGCGTTTCGGAATACCCTACCCGTCCTGAGAATACTAACTTATTATCAATCAGTGCATTGCAAAAAAAATACCCCGAATATGCTGTTGGATATTCAGACCATACCGTGGGAATAAGTGCCCCAGTATCTTCAGTGGCCATGGGAGCTAAAATAATTGAAAAACACATCACCCTTGATCGGCGAATGAAAGGCACCGACCAAGCGGGATCGCTGGGTGTTGAAGGTATTCAGCGCATGGTTCGCGACATTCGCTTGATTGAGCGATCGATGGGTGTCGAGGATGTATTTATTGCAGATTCCACAGTTTCTGCTAAACACAAACTCGAGCGTTCCATCGCTACAATCCGAGAAATCAAAGCGGGAGAAACAATACAAATATCCGATTTACATTTGCTTTCGCCAGGTGATGGCTTCAAATGGCACGAATTGGAAAATGTAATTGGCAAAAAGGCCTTGGCTACAATCCCTGCCGATGAAATTATTTATCCTCAACACATCTCTTAATTCGCTGTAATGATCGAACAACTGCTTCCAAAATTGGTTATCACCGACATCGATGGTGTATGGACCGATGCGGGGATGTATTACGACCAGACGGGCAACGAGTGGAAGAAATTTAGTACCAGCGACAGTGCCGGAGTCCTCTTTTGCAAACACCTCACCATCCCAATCTGTATTATAACCGGAGAGGACACGAACATCGTGCAGCGTAGGGCAGAGAAGCTGGGAATCGAATACATCTTCCAAGGGATTCAGGATAAATTATCAGTTGCGACATCAATATGCAATCAATTGGGCATTTCGCTATCTGAAGTTGCATACATAGGCGATGACTTAGGCGATGTGGCACTATTGAAAGCCGTAGGATTTTCTGCAGCCCCAGCCAATGCACCTGAATATATCAGCAAACTTGTGCATTTCACAACCAAAAAATCCGGTGGAGACGGGGCATTCCGCGAATTCGTGGAAGAAATCCTTCAACGCGGCGGAGTTTTCTCTTCCGTCCTAGCCCACTATCAAATCGGATAATGCTACAAAACATATTTCTATCCGCGCTTTCCTTGGGAAAGGTTTTACTTAAAAGCAAGTTTAGCCTACCCAAATTTAAAGCAACCGAGAAATCGGTTGTAGTCATTGCAAATGGGCCATCTGCGAGGTCATTCATCGATAGATGCCAAGCTATCGGCATAGAAAAGTTGAAAGAAAAAGGCTTGGAGTTTTTTGCCGTAAATAAGTTCAGTTGTCAGCCAGAGTTCTTTACTCTCAAACCCAAATACTATCTGATGTTAGATTTGTATTTTTTTGCATTCTCTAAGGACGTTTTTATTGACCCTTCCCTCCATCCAATCGCTGAATATAAACCTGATTTTGCGAAAACGCAGCGCATGATAAATGAAACTTGGGAGGCGCTACAAAAAGTGGATTGGCCCATGGTGTTTTTCGTACCCCAATTGTACAGCAATAGTTACATCATCAAAAACTTGAATAACCCCAATATCCAGTTCGTTACCTTTAACTACACCGTAATTAAGGGGACTGAGACTTTTCGGAACCAAATGTACCTCTGGCGTTTGGGTAGTCCTCAATGTGAAAATGTGGTAAATTCATGCGTTTTCAATGCAATGCAAGTTGGCTTGGAATATATATATATCACAGGGATGGACCATGACTTCCACATCAATATATCGGTGGATAAAGACAATACTATCATTCGCACTGAATCTCACTTCTATGCGGACGAAAACAAACAACACCCTCTGCTAAAACAGGAAAATGATGGCACCACGGGCAAGATTCGCTTGCATGAATTGTTTCAGAGTTTAGTAAAGGTACATAGAGGCTATGACGAAACTGCGCGATATGCCAAGTATAAGAATAAAAATATCACCAATCTAACCGAAGGTGGCTACGTAGATGCGTTCGACCGCCTATCGCTGAACGATTTCTTTTCTCGTTTCGCTTAAAAGATATTTCCTATAATTAATCTTTGAGTCGAATCCCCAGAGGTGCTAACATTTTCTTGGCCATACTATAGACATCTTCACTCAATCGGAAATACAGAATTACACCCAAGGCGGCTCCCACAAGCAGAATCGACTTAAGAACTGACATCCAAAACAAATTGGCTACATCCACCGTCCAGAGGTAATTAACTACGAAAGCCAACGAAAACAGAACAATGCTATAAATGACATGTGCAGTAATCGGTTGCATTTTGTAAACCATCCAGATCAAAATTGCCATCACAATTCCGCTCGCCAACCAAACACATCCAGTGGCAATTGCGGCGCCGTCAATCCCCATGATGGGTATCAGCCATTGGTTCATCAAAACACCTACGACGATGGAGCAAAAGTTAAGAATCAACGACAAATAATATCGTTTTGAAAAGATCAGCATCGCGGCTGAATTCCCTTGAAGTAAAACGCAGAGTTTCCCGACGCCCAAATAGAACACAGCCCATTTTCCTGCGACATATAAATGGCCATTTGGCATCCAATAAAACAACAAATCGATATTGATCCAAACCAACAGCAAAGCCAATGCACCCAATATAAATTGGTTAAGGCTGGTTTTTTGATAAAGACGTTCGATCTCCGCTTGATCCCCATTATGAATGGCCTCGGACAGCTTGGGATTGGCAATCTGCAAAATGCTTCTGGTAGGAATTTCTATCAAAACCGCAATATTCACTGCGATGGCATAAATACCTGTCTGCGCGCTGCCCTTCATCGAACTAACCATCAAAAAGTCCATTTTTTGTAATACGAGCATCGCAACATACGTGAGAAACAAATAACCTGTATATCGATAAAACTCTGGCTTCAAACCATCCTGTCCATTAATAAAGGTCATATCGGGCTTAAAAGAAAGCTTTGTATTCTTAATAACAAACCAAAAATTCAATACCATCACCACTGCATAAACGGCGGCAATGCTATGCATGGTCTGTCCAAAATCCACTTTGCCTATATAATAGAGCCATCCCAACAATCCCAAAAGGATGCGTACTACATTTTCCCTTAGGAATGAGGCAAATACAATTTTCCCCAGTGATGCCGAAAAAATCTCAAATACGGTATTGAATACAAAGAAGAAAACAAAAGGTATCAACCAATGGTAATAGGGCAAAAAATCACTGGCTTTCTTTCCCAAATAAGCAACCACCCAGGATTGTCCGGTTAGCAATAGTAAAGCAACGAATAAAAAACCAATGGCAGGAATCAACAATAACCAAAACCCGACACCATTATGGCCATTTTCATTTTTAAACCGCGGAAAAAACTTCCAAATCGAATATCCCGTACCCAACTGAGCCACACCAGCCAACAAAGCACCCATCTCAATAAACAGACGAAAAACCCCATTTTCACTCGTGGTAAACACCAAAGGAAATAGATAAAACGTCGTAAATAACCCCACCAGACTTCCGCTGTAATTCACAATGGATGCCCAAAAGCTATTTTTGGCAATAATACCCGACATAAAAGCAAAGGTAATACACACGTCAGTTGTTTGCGTTTTCGCGCAATTGTAGGTCGAAAAAAGTTGTTATTGTGTGTAAAATGGTGTTAATTCGCTTTCCTAACAAAAATTGAAAAAAACGAATATGAAAAAATTACTCCTTTTAGCTGTCGTTGCTGCCGGATTGGCTGGAATGATGCAGAGCTGTAAGCCGGATCCAAGTGGTGGTGGCTCAACTGCAGCCTCTTTAACTGTTGCCAAAAAACAACGTTCATTGGTAGTGTATCACACTGCTACATGGTGCGGTCCTTGCGGACTTTACGCAATGCCAGAATTCAAGAAATTGGTTGCTGCCAACGATATCGACAATATCGTCCCTGTAGATTACCATTCTTCTTCTTCTTCGCGTTTGGTTCCAATTTGGACAAAAGCCAACAACGACACATTGTTTATTGCTCCTTTCGCTCAACAATTTTTGTATACAGTTTCGAACATCGATGCTACTACAGGCCAATATTCAATCCCAACTTTCTGGTTGAACAACTCATTGATTGGTAGCAGTAACATTAAAGTAACTGACATCCAAAACAATGCTGCGAATGCAAACTCTGTCCCAGTTGAAATCGGTGTAGCTGCTAGTGCATCTGCAAGCGGTCAAAATTTGAGCATCAAATACAAGTTGAAAGCTTTCGCTCCTGAAGCTGGAAGTGATTATTATATTTCTGCATTCATCGTTGAAAAATCTGTAACTGCATTACAAACCGTTTCAGGTTCTGGTGATGTATCTACAGCACACGAACGCGTAATCCGTGCGTCTGCCCTTAGCAATGCTGCTGGCGCTCCAGTTGCTTTCTCTACTGCAGCCTCTATGACTAGCCCTGCTGCAAATGCAGAAGTTGAGAAAACCATCTCTTGGACTTACACTGCAATTCCTCAAGCAGTAAAAGACAAGTACGCTACTTTTGGCTTGCCATGGTGGAGCTGGAACCCTTCAAACACTGGCGTAGTTATCGCTGTTTGGAGAAAAGTTACTGATCCCGTTAAGCCTTACTACTTGGTTAACACTGTTTACACCGACGTAAAATAATTTTATCCTCCCTTCAATGGGAAATTTATAAAAAGAGAGGGCCTCGTCTGTGACGAGGCCCTCTCTTTTTATAATCTAACCATTCCAAAAAACAGGCTACAAATAATCTTTCCCGTGACCAGAAATTTCACGCTAAAAACCTACTCTTATTTACCCTTGAAATCAGGCTTGCGCTTCTCTACAAATGCCGCCATCCCTTCCTTCTGATCCTCCGTTGCAAACAACATATAGAAATTCTTGCGCTCAAAATACAAACCCTCCTGTAAGTGACTATCGAAAGCCTTCAAGACACTCTCCTTTGCCATTTGAACCGCAATGGGCGATTTTGCAGCAATCTCAGAAGCCAACTTTATCGCTTCGTCCAAAAACAACTCCACCGGTACGATTTTATTGATTAACCCCGCCGCTTTTGCTTCCTCTGCAGAAATAAACTTACCCGTCAACACCATTTCCATGGCCCTTACCTTACCCACCGCCCTGGTCAAACGCTGCGTTCCACCCGCGCCGGGCATCACACCGATATTAATCTCGGGCTGACCAAATTGCGCTGTTTCACTGGCCACAATCATATCGCACAACATACAAAGTTCGCATCCGCCACCCAAAGCAAATCCCGACACCGCTGCAATGATTGGCTTTTTCGTTTTACGAATACTGTCCCACGTAGAAAACTGATCGATTTTTAACATATCCACCGCCGTTCTTCCAGCCATCTGCTTGATATCCGCACCCGCAGCAAAAGCCCTTTCATTTCCCGTAATCACAATCGCACGAACCGAATCGTCGGCATCCAACATCAACAACGCATCCCGAATCTCCCCCATCAACTGCAAATTCAATGCATTCAATTCCTTGGGACGATTCAATTGAATTTTCGCAACAAACGGCGCCACTTGGGCATCGACCAAAATAAATTCATAAGACATAGTGCGAAGTTAATATTTTCTGATGGATCAGCCTCGGCGGAAAAACTACGCTGTCATCCAACCTTTGGGCAGAATCCAATTCCGATAAAGCCTTAGCATCCCGTAGGCAATCGCTAACCCCAGCAACGCACCAAAAAACACATCGCCAACATAGTGAACCCCCAAATACACGCGCGAATACGCAATGCAAGAAGCCAAATACATTAGAGCCAAACGCGGCCGTCGCCCCAAACCCAAAAGCATCATCGCCGTACTAAACACCGCAAATGCATTGGCAGAATGACTACTAACAAATCCGTATTTACTGCCCGGCAATCCATTTGGCGTTCTCGGGTGTAAGGATTCTTCCCATGCAGGCCTAACCCTGGCAAAAAGTGGCTTACAAATCCTAGAGCTGATGCTATCCGCCAGCCCAAAAGAACTCAGCGTAAGCAAAGTGGGTATCCAAAACTTCTTTCCAAACTGCTTGATAAATAGTCCTAAAAATACAATATACAATGGGATAAATGCCCATTTGCTGCTCAAAAAGACCATCATGGGATCCAACGAAGTAGACGCCCATCGCTGATTAATCAGCACAAATAAGTCGCGATCAAAAAAATCTAATACGAACAACATCGTTAGCGAAGATCAACTTTTCTTGGAAATCAACACTATCCTTGGCGAAGTTTTCTCATCAAAGGCACCCAAATTATAATCGCCAAATACCGCAATCACCTCTAGCCCCGCCTTGCGATGCAAATTTTCCAAATCGTCTTTTGAAAAAATCCTAACCCGCTCTTGGAACGCATGAACCGCATCGCCATCCCTAATCTCGATGTCCTTAACGATGTGATTTTCTGTTCGATGTTTCCTGGTTTTGAATCGATATCCGCCGCGCTCAACAACATCTTCCACGGGCAACTGCGTCAAAACAGGCGACGAATTCAAATAATCTTGAATCACGAATCCCCCCGGCAAACAAGCATCATACATGTTTTTCACAACCCGTAAATCATCCGCCGGATTGTCAAAGTAGCCAAAACTGGTAAACAAATTAAATACGGCGTTAAACCCCTGCTGAGGAAAATCCTCGCGCATATCATGACTAACAAACGTTGCCCCATCTCGATTCAATAGTTTGGCCTGCTCGATGCTGTTTTCGCTCAAATCAAACCCTAGCACTTCCATACCCAACTCGGCCAAATGCGCGGCATGTCGACCCTTTCCACAAGCCACATCAATTACCTTTGCACCCGATTCCAAGTGCAAATAACCCACAAGTGCATCCATAAACGCCATTGCCTCCGCATCATTTCGATGGGCATACAAGGCATGGTAATATGCCGTATCAAACCAAGATTCAAACCATTTCATCCAAAAAAGTAAATAATCTTCAAAGTTAGTGTAACTTTTGCCAACCCTATCTCGTATTAACTCACAACTGCATGACGGCTTCGGAATATAACAAGTGCGTGGATCTCCACAGCCATGCGATTTTCCGATTCGCGATGAAAAAAATGCGCAACACCGATGATGCAAAAGAAATTGTACAAATAAGTTTTGAAAAACTCTGGATGAAACACCAAGTCGTTGCCTTCGACACAGCCAAAAGCTACCTATTCACCACCGCTTATCACAGCATGGTGGATGGATGGCGCAGTCAGAAGACAACCACAGGATTGGAGTACGCATCAAACACGGTGGAAGCAGAATCGAACGATGAATATACGGGGACGATGGAAGTGATAGAAAAAGCCTTGCAGCGCATCAGCGACATTCAAAGAACAGTGATTTTGCTCCGCGATTACGAAGGCTACAGCTACGATGAAATTGGTGAAATCACCGGCCTCAATGCAGCCCAGGTAAAAATCAACATCTTTCGAGGCCGCCAAGCCCTGAAAGAGATCATTGGCAACCCTAGCAACCTAATTTAAATCCAGCACCATGAAACAATTCGAAATCACCGAAGCGCAGGAATGGCAACTGTTTGAACTGTTGGAAGGCAATCTTTCAGCGGAGGAAGTAGCCCAATTGCATCAGGATATTGAAGCGCAACCCGCATTGACATATCATTACAATCTACTTAAACAAACGTATGCCTCGGCACAGGAAATTCACTTCCCCAATGCCCAATCACTCAAAAAACAACCGAGTAATAAGCAAGTTTACCTTTGGACATCTACCGCCGTGGCCGCAGCTATTTCTTTGCTTTTATTGTGGAAGCCAATTTCTACTTTGACTAATAAATCATCCATTGCCGCGCAAGATAATATGGGTCAGGTTTTCGAGAAATCCAAACTCAACGAAGGTCTCGAAATGCCAAGCTTAAACCCAGATAAAGCGAGTGCAAATGAATCTCAGCGCTCTACCAATGCAATTCGTCCTACAAATTCGCAGGCAACCAAAAACCTCGCACGAAACTTTACCACCGAAAAAATTCACCCCTTAATCACGGCCACCAATGATTTCCGAGGTCAGAGAAAGGATTCCCAACAAAGGAGCATCGTGGCGAAAATCGAAATAGTAAAAAACGCAACATCCAATTCATTCGCGCAACATTTGGCTGATCAAAGTAGCATCGGTGACGCGCTGCAATTCAATAACGGCGAAAATCAAGGCCCGCAAATACTTCCTACGCCTTTGGGTCAAAACCAAAATAATGTAAGCGGGACGGAAAGCACCCCATCACCAAAGGCCAAATTGGCCAAAAATCCTTCCCCGAGAAAAACCGGCTTCGCATTGGCAAAATCGTTCTATAATGATGGAAAAACGATGATCCAGAACGGACATGTTCCGCACGTGAATATCAAAACGATCAATAAATCTCATTCACTCCTTCCCACCATAGAAATGGGCGTGCGCCTAGAGAACAATGTCATCATGGCCTCCTTTAATCAATAACCGCAAAAAAATCACCTAAAAAATTTTCAACCCTTAAATACAATCACACAATGAACGCATCAAACATCCTTCTCAAGACAATCATTGCTGTCCTGCTCGCTGCGCTCGCAGGCCACCCGATCGCGCACGCACAAACCAAGAAAATCATCATTCGCATCGATGCAGATTCTACCAAACGCGATACATTCACAATCAACCTACCGCAAGCACCAAAAATCTCCAAAATCGAACCCGTAACCCGAGAATTCCACCACTACGTCGGCTTCCTATACGTGCAACAAAACCCCGATTTCAAAACACAAACCACCCCCGGTGGCGTCATTACCAACGGAATGCCAGAACTAAATACCGCCAAATCACTCCACTACGGCCTTGAACAACTCTGGGGATTGAACCTCATCAAAGGGAAGTTGCGCTTTTTTACAGGGCTCAGATACGACGTATATAATTTCCGCTTTCAAAGCAATTTTGTCCGCCTCACAGAAAACGCGCCAGAATTCCAAGCCATCACCGTTGGCGGACCTACTGTGAAACTAATATCCATGGAAAAATCCAAATTGGTTGCCAATTATATCGGTGTTCCAATAGGCATCGGATGGCAATCCAGCCCTGGTCGCTGGGAAACATCAGAATCCGATGGCAGCAATATCAGCTACAACGAAACACCAAAATTCTCAATCAAAGCAGGCGTCCATACCGGCTATCTCCTTAGCTCACATGCGAAACTCAAAGAATCGGGCGGTAACACCACCAAGCAATACGATGATTTTAACCTCAACAACTTCATCGTTGCACCCTTTATCAACTTGGAATACGAAGACCTAGGTCTTTACATGCGCTACCCCCTAACGAATATGTTTAAAACCGGACAAGGCGTAAACAGCCAGTGCCTGCAATTCGGAATCACCTTAAAATTTACCTAAAACCCAATCAAGTAAGATTGTCTTTTGTTTGATTGGTTTGAAGAAAAAGGCCTCGTCTATGACGGGGCCTTTTTGCATATCTCTCCCCCACTTTTCTGTATCTTTGTAACATATTAAAACAATGAGCCAACGTCAGTGGAATCCCATCAAAACCTATTCAGACATCCTGTTTGAAATCCATGGTAACATCGCCAAAGTCAGCATCAATCGACCCGAAGTCTACAACGCATTCCGTCCACAAACCATAATGGATATGCTGGATGCGTTCGACATTTGCCGTGAACGCGCCGATATTGGCGTGGTGATCCTTACCGGTGTGGGTGACAAAGCCTTCTGTTCTGGCGGGGATCAAAATGTGAAAGGCATCGGCGGGTACGTGGACGATAACGGAGTTCCTCGATTAAACGTTTTGGATCTTCACAAAAAAATCCGCTCGCTACCAAAACCCGTCATTGCCATGGTAAACGGCTATGCAATCGGCGGAGGGCACGTCCTTCACGTAATTTGCGACCTAACCATCGCCGCAGAACACGCAAAATTTGGTCAGACTGGCCCCAAAGTAGGAAGCTTCGATGGCGGATTCGGCAGCAGCTATTTGGCCCGCCACGTGGGTCAGAAAAAAGCCCGCGAAATCTGGTTCCTTTGCCGACAATACACCGCGGAAGAATCAGAAAGAATGGGCATGGTAAACAAAGTTGTGCCTTTGGAAAT
>CANIZU010000035.1 GCA_947472115.1 Flavobacteriales bacterium
AAGCGATCCAACATTCTGCGTGCGTTTTCCGTCCCGAATTCATTTTTGACATTGTTTACGCCTGTTGGCATTGGACGGTTATTGGGCAGAGAGGCTGTTGGTGTTGGATAGGTTGCAATCGTAACGTATGCGCTGTCTTTGGTTTGAAGTCCTACATTTTTTACGTTGTAATCAAACGGAATGTTAGCGCCGGTGGCAGATTGAAATGGTACAGTATATTGGGGCCCGGCTCCAGCATCGCGAATATTCCACTGAACATATCCATAACCAATGGATGGGAACGACTCGGATACAATACCACCGGTAGTTTTAGTAATTGCTGTTTCGGATCTATTATTAACGATTAAGGTTCTGCCGTTTAACTGAAGTTGTCTTGAAAATAGGTTGAGTTTCCCAATTCCACCACCGGAATGACCTCCACCAACAAGTATATTTACTTGCATAGATGGATTTGCGCTACAAAGTAAGTCAAGGGCTGGAAATGCAGTTACTGCGGTTCCCATGAATAATTGTGCGGCTCCGTTTAGGGTAACTCGGCCATTGTTGTTCATGAAGATGGCTCCTGCAGAGTTGTTGATCCAGTTTCCGGTAAAGAACAGATTGACATCACCGTTGAAAATTAACCTAGATGTGCCTTGGGCTTTGTAGTTTCCTTTGGTACCTGATATGACGATAAAACTTCCCGAATTGGCAACCACATGGGCGCCATTATGAACCCATCCCTGACCGTAAAGGAGGGAAGAGGCCAATAATGCTAGGGATAGCAGTAACTTTTTCATCGTTTCTGTTTAGAGCGGATTATTTTTTGTTCTGCAATTCTGTGATGGCTTTTAGCAAAGCTTCGTTTTGTTTCTTCAACAATTCGATTTGGGCTTGTTGTTCTTGAATGGCCTTAACCATAGGAACCACAAATTCGCTATATCTCAAACCATAGAGGTCGGTTTCGGATTTCGCTTTATCAATACCTGAGAAGTCGTATCCGATTTCCTTAGCCGCTTTTTCTACATCCTGGGCCACGAATCCTGAATATCGAACGCCTAGGTTGGGGTTGTTCTCGTTTGTTGCAGGTGTCTCAGCTCCGCCGGGTTTTAAGGACTTATTTAATTTATCGAAATCAAAAGTGTACGTAACTGGCTGCAGTTTTAAAATAAAATCTAAACCTGGTACATTTTGTTGGATGTTGGTTTTGTAGCGACCATCAGAAAGGTTGGTCCATGCGGCAAATCCCCCAATTGAAGTAACAAAGTTATTTCCAATGCGCACTTGGTTACTGGCTGTTGTTACTGCTTGGTATCCAACAGCAGTTGCATTGGTATTGGTGCCGCCAGTAAAATCTGGTCCAGCCTGGAAGCCTATGGCGGTATTGTTGCCTCCTGATGTTACTTGTGAAAGTGCTTGATAGCCTATTGCTGTATTGTTATTTGCAGTAGATAAATTATTTAATACATCGTAACCCAACGCTGTATTATTTCCAGCTGTTGTGGAATTTGGCATGGCAGCGTAACCAATGGCAACGTTAAGGTTGCCGGTTGTGTTGTTGTCTAACGATTGATATCCCATTGCGGTATTATACGATCCACTGGTGGTCCTAAACATGGATTGATATCCAATTGCGCTATTTCTTCCAGTATTCGCATTTGTATTATTAAAGGTTCTAAGGGCCTGAGCGCCAACGGCAACATTGAATTCTAATGCTGTCGCCGAAAGTAAGGATTCAAAGCCTAACGCTACATTAAGGTTTCCTGTAGTATTCGCATTTAATGATAAATCACCCATGGCTATATTTTGACTTCCAGAAGTTAATGAAACAGCGGCGGGGGCTCCCATTGCAACGTTATTTACGCCCGAAGTATTTGCAGTTAAGGATTTGAATCCTACGGCAGTGTTATTGCTTGTGCTGGTGCTAGCTGCTAAAGTTTGAAAACCGATGGCGGTATTGTTACCACCTGTTGTATTGGCCAATAAAGCGTCTGAGCCTAAGGCGGAATTGTTTGAACTGGTGGTTGATGCAATTAATGCGCGACTTCCCACCGCTACGTTGTCGGACCCTGTGGTTGTAGCCTTTAAAGCATTAAAACCATCAGCCAAGTTTCGATTTCCTGTAGTATTTGCTGACAACGCTTCCGAGCCATTTGCCGTATTGTTAATTCCCGTTGTATTTTTTGCAAGGGTATTGTAACCAACAGCGGTGTTATCGCTAGCAGTGTTCGTTGTGTTTAATGCATTGGCACCAACGGCGGTGTTGTTATTTGCAGTAGTTCCTGCGTTTAAGGATCTGGTTCCCACTGCGGTGTTATTTGCTCCTGTGGAGTTTGACTGTAACGCCACAAAACCCAGAGCCGTGTTATTGTAACCTGACGTGTTTGAAAACAATGCTTTGCTACCCACAGCGGAGTTGAATGAGGCTTGTCCTGCAGCTGCGGATGTCCCATTGTTAAATAAGGCAGAATCACCCACCGCAACCAAATTGCCGCGAATCGTGTTATTGTATAACGCCGCTACACCGATAGCCACATTTGAGTATCCGGTAGTATTTTTATACAACGTTGAATATCCAACTGAAGTATTGTTATCACCCTTGGTTGTGGTATTGATTAAGGCATAGGCACCCATGGCCGTATTATAATTTGAGCCGTAACTCGTATATAAAGATTGGAATCCGCTGGCCGTATTATATGAGCCAGAAGTATTTACCCCCATGGAGTACATTCCGGATGCGGTATTGCCTGCACCACTGCTGTTGTAAACCAAAGAGTAAAAACCGTAAGCACAGTTATAGTAACCATTGCCGTTGTAAAGCATTGATGCATATCCTATAGCAGTGTTGTAGTTTCCGGTTTGGTTGTAACTCATCGAATACATACCGATGGCAACGTTGTAGTATGAATTATAGCTTTGTTTCATTGCCTCAAAACCAATTCCAATGTTTCCAAAATTGAATTGCCCAGTTTCCATTACCCGTTGCCCCAATCCAATATTGTAACTACCAGATCTATTCCCCGACATGACTTTTGGTCCAATGGCGATATTCTCGATCCCTTGGGTACTTCCTGTTGCTCCAATTCCGTTGGAGGATAATGCGTATTGTCCTATCGCAATAATATCACCCTTGTTGTTTGCTGCTTTCTCTAAAGCGCTTAGCCCGATAGCAATATTTTGGGCGCCATTTGATGTGTTATTTGCATCGGTACCGAAAGAAATATTGTCGTTTTTTGGACTAATTTCTCCGGCCCATTTATTATTTACTCTAAATCTAAGTGCTTTGTTGTCTTGGGTTCCCAAGAAATGCTTGGTGTCGTCTGTTCCTTTGTTTCCCATGATTCTCCAACTCCACAGAGTGTCTGTTTTGTTTAAGAAGTTTGTAGCAATTGTTGTCGCCGCTATGATTTGTCCTTCGGAATTCACAGTAACCACAGGAATAGAATCCATGGCTCCATATTTTCTTGCAGTAACACCTGTTGGTTTTAATGCAACGGTTCCTTTTCCTTGAATATAACCGCCTGTTAAACCTTTTCCGAAAGTGATTGAACTCATCACGGGTACCCATTTGGTGTTTTCGTAGTACCATAAACCCACGGTATCGTCCGTTTGATATACCAACAATCCATTGGCTGGTGTTGCGATTAAGCTTTTTTGAGCTTTGGACAATCTTGGGATGAGTAAACCTTTATTACTCGTTGCAATATCCAACATGGCCGAAGGGTCTGGATTGGCTCCGGTTTCATTGATACCCACGTTTTGGGCATTCGCGGAGAACTGTGTTCCGATGGTAAAAATAAAAACAAATACAATTTGTTTGAGTATACGTTTATTCATAGGATTATTTTGGGTGCTAATATACAAATTTTTTGATAAAAGCAAAATGGTGCGTTATTGTTTCGCTTGTTTTATCTATTTTTTAGGATAAAAGGATGCCAATAATTTAAGCCCATCGTTAAGGGTTCTATTTTTTGATTTTTTCTTGATGGTTGGGCTAAAGTCGCTAATGCAAAAAAATGTGCTCGTAAATTACTATAATTGGTTTTCTAATTCACTTCACCTTAATTTGTGAGTAATATGAAAAAGAACTTTATTACTATGGGAAACATAACCCTTGGAATCGTGGCAAGCATCGCCTTGATTTCTATTGCTAGCTGCGGTGATGAGCCACTACCTGCACCTGCAACTTCCAAAACCGAATTGATATGCAAAGGCAAATGGGAAATCGCTTCTTTACCCGTTGAGCCAGCCCTTGATTTGGGTGGTGGCGTGAAATTGAATGATTATACCCAAATGATGCAAGATTGCGAAAAGGACAATTCTTGGGCTTTTAGTGCTGATAATACCTACACCCTTGACGAAGGATTGTTGAAATGCAAACCTACTGATCCTCAAACTAAGCCTGGGGCATGGAGCTTGAGCGCAGATGGAAAGACCTTTACTTTGGATGGCGAAAAAGCAACCTTAATCATGATCGATGACAATAACTTGCAGTTTAGAAGAGATAGTTTCTTACAGAACAGCAGTCTTACCATGAAATTCCGTAAAAGACCTTAGTCGTTTCGTTTGATTCGATTGATAAAAGCGGGGCGCGAGAGCGCCCCGCTTTTTCTTTGTATACACTCTAACTTGATTCGTCGTATTCAACAACCGCCTCGGTCGCAATAAATCCCCTCATCCAATTTCTGTTGAGCTCATCGTGAAATGCTATGAATCCCCCGAAAGCACATTCATTATAGGATTTGGCACTTTAAATCCTATCGCCTATCTTTGCACTGCAAATAACCATACCTATTTCTCTCTTAATTCGTTATTTGCATGTCAACCCAAAACAATTCCAAAATCGCCCTAGAAGGACTCACATTTGATGACGTTCTTGTTGTTCCACGTTACTCTGAGGTATTGCCTCGCGACGTAAATACATCGGTTCAATTGACCCGCAACCTGCGCCTCAATATTCCTATCATGTCGGCCGCAATGGATACCGTTACCGAAAGCGGAATGGCCATCGCCATCGCTCGTGAAGGCGGGATTGGCATCATTCACAAAAATATGACCATCGCCCGTCAGGCCGAAGAAGTCAAAAAAGTGAAACGATCTGAAAGTGGGATGATTATGGAGCCGGTGACATTGGCTGCCGATGCGGTTTTGCGAGAAGCCGTTAATTTGATGCGCGATCACAAAATTGGTGGAATCCCCGTGGTAAACGAAAAGAATCAGCTGGTGGGGATCATTACCAACCGCGATTTGCGTTTCGAAAAGGATTTGGAGAAGAAAGTCAGCGATGTAATGACCCGAGAGAATCTGATCACAGCGGCGTTAGGGACTGATTTGAAAGGGGCTCAGGAGATTTTAGAGAAATATAAAATTGAGAAGTTGCCTATTGTTGATGGCGACAATAAACTGGTGGGATTGATTACTTTTAAGGATATTCAAAAGGTAAAAAACTATCCCAAAGCCTGTAAAGATGCTCACGGTCGTTTGGTTGTGGGTGCCGCGGTAGGTGTTACTGCCGATACATTAGAGCGTGTTAGCGCGTTGGTTGCAGTTGGCGTTGATGTCATTGCGATTGATACTGCCCACGGTCATTCCAAAGGTGTGCTCGATGAAGTTAAACGTGTAAAAACGGCTTTCCCTCAGCTGCAAATCATTGCGGGTAACGTTGCTACGGGAGCGGCTGCGAAGGCCTTGGCCGAAGCAGGCGCGGACGCTGTGAAAGTAGGTGTTGGACCAGGAAGTATTTGTACCACTCGTATTATCGCAGGTATTGGCATGCCTCAATTGACAGCCTTAATGGAAGCGGCTCAAGCCCTTGAAGGTACAGGCGTTCCTGTGATTGCAGATGGTGGAATTCGCTACAGCGGGGATATCGTAAAAGCTCTTGTTGCAGGCGCCAATGTCATTATGGCCGGCGGATTGTTTGCTGGAACCGAAGAAGCACCAGGTGAAACAACATTCTTTGAAGGACGTAAAGTGAAAGGCTATCGCGGAATGGGTAGCATTGAAGCGATGAAAGACGGTTCTAAGGATCGCTATTTCCAGGATGCCGAAGACGAGGTGGCCAAATTGGTTCCCGAAGGCATCGTGGGTTCTGTGGCATACAAAGGACAAGTGTCCGAAGTGTTGTATCAATTGGTAGGTGGAATTCGTGCAGGGATGGGCTATTGTGGTTCGGCTACGATTGATGAATTGCAGACGTCGATGTTTGTTCGCATCACCAATGCCGGGATGAGAGAAAGTCATCCTCATGATGTTTCAATTACTCGCGAAGCACCGAATTATAGTCGTTAAGTAGCGGCGTCTAATAAGTTCACTTCATGGCTAATGCTTTGGAGTTATTGCATTTTTGTTACTCATCATTTTACAGGGTTTATTTCCTCTGCTGCGGTAGTATCTTTGTCGTATGTTACGCGGTACAAGTAGGTTCTCGGCAATATTGGCCATTCTCTCTGTGGTTTTGATTGGATTTTCTGCGTGTGGCTCATTGGGTGGCGGAAAAGTGAAATCGAATAGCGACGACCATAAATACATAGTAAATTATCGGTTTCGAGTGGCATTTTACAATCTAGAGAATTTGTTTGATACGGTAGACGGTCCAAACGACGATGCCGAATTTTTGCCTACTTCAGAAAACCGTTGGAATTCCGAACGGTATCAGAGCAAGTTGAAGAACATGGCCAAAGTGATTGATAGCATCGCACCAGATATTTTAGGGATGGTGGAAGTCGAAAATGCGTTTGTATTAGAGGATTTGCGCAAGCGTTGCAATACGATGCGAATTTCGCAGACGGGGGGTGTGGAGAACGACGATAGAAAGTCATTGGGTTCGGATTTTGAAATTGTGCACCGCGAATCACCGGATGCCAGGGGGATTGATGTGGCGTTGATTTATAACAGAAAGAAATTTTATCAAACGGGGGTCTATATGACGCCGGTTACGTTGGCCGATGGTTACAAAACGCGCGACATAATGCGGGTTCATTTGGTAGAGCGGTTAACGGGTGATTCAATGGCGATATTCGTTAACCATTGGCCAAGTAGGCGAGGCGGCGCGGCCAGTGCGGCAAGCCGCATGTCCGCCGCCGCCGCCCTATCACAAACCCTACAAAACAATCCAACCATCCCGGCCAATTTTCTGATCATGGGCGACTTTAACGATGATCCGGAAGACGTGTCCATAACAGAAGGCCTTCAAGCCGGCGATGCATTTCATTCTATCGTGAATTTGGCGTTTTTGGCTCGACAAGCAGATAGTACCGTTGGCACACTCGCTTGGCACACCGGATGGAATATGTTTGATCAAATTATGGTTAGTAGGCCATTGTATTATGCCAATTTACACAGCCATGAATCGGTAGGCAGCGGTTCGGAGAAAACTCCAAGTCATCTGCATTCCTGTGAAAACAAGCTTTGGGGTTCGCCCCGCATCAACGTCTACAAACGTTCATGGATGCTACAGCACGATGGCAATAAATACGATGGCTGGCCACTGCGCACCTTCGCCGGAAAAAAATACATGAATGGGTTTTCAGATCACTTGCCAGTCTACACAGACCTAGTACTCGTGCATCGCCACTAAATTATTTCAAGCAAGCCTTCACAAACTTCACAAACAAGGGGTGTGGAGTAGCAACCGTGCTCTTTAACTCAGGGTGGAATTGTACACCCACAAAAAATGGATGTGTAGGAATCTCCACGATTTCGGCTAGTCCAGTTTGAGGATTGGTTCCTGTAATGCGCATGCCAGCCGTCTCAATTTGTTTCTTGTATTTGTCGTTGAACTCATAGCGATGACGGTGTCTTTCGCTAATCATCGACTTGCCGTAGGCTTTATATGCTTTGGAATCTTTTTCCAATTTGCAATCATAAGCGCCCAATCGCATCGTACCCCCTTTTTGCGTTTGCTCTTTTTGCCCTTCCATCAAGTCGATGACAGGGTAGGGCGTGTTGGGGTCCATTTCGGTGCTAAAAGCGCCGGTCAATCCACATACGTTTCTTGCAAATTCAATCACAGCGCACTGCATGCCCAAGCAAATTCCAAAGAAGGGGATATTGTTTTCACGGACGTATCGAATGGCTTCTAATTTCCCTTCAATACCGCGATGTCCAAATCCTGGAGCTACCAATACGCCATCGTAACCCGTTAATTTCTTTGATGCGTTTTCCAATGTCAGCAATTCCGAATTTACGTAGGTTACTTTTACTTTGCACTCATTGCTTGCTCCGGCATGGATAAACGCCTCATTGATAGACTTATACGCATCGGGCAATTCAACGTATTTGCCGACCAATGCAATGTTGATTTCGCTTTTGGGATGCTCTAATTTGAAAAGAAAGTCACGCCATTGGTCCAGATTAGGTTCGGTTTTGGTGCTTAATTTCAATTTGCCTAAAACCACTTTGTCGAGCTTTTCCTTCAACATCGCCAAAGGTGCTTCGTAAATGGTTTTTAGATCCATCGCTTCGATAACCGCATTGGGTTGAACGTTGCAGAACAAAGCCAATTTTCGGCGTATTTCAGCGGTGATGGGTCTTTCGCAACGACAAACCAAAATATCGGGTTGAACGCCCAATTCTAGTAATTGCTTAACGCTATGTTGGGTTGGTTTGGTCTTTAACTCGCCGGCAGCACTTAGGTAAGGTATCAATGTAAGGTGCACTACCAAAGCATTTTCGTGGCCTTCTTCCCAAAGGAGCTGACGCATACTTTCTACATATGGCAGGGATTCGATGTCGCCCACGGTACCACCAATTTCAGTGATAACGATATCGAACTCGCCATTTTCCGCAAGGATTTTCATCCGGCGTTTGATTTCGTCTGTGATATGAGGAATAACCTGAACTGTTTTTCCTAGATAATCGCCGCGACGTTCATTTTCGATTACGGTTTGATATACGCGTCCGGTGGTTACGTTGTTGGCTTGAGAGCCTGGGACGTTCAAAAAGCGTTCGTAGTGGCCCAAATCCAAATCGGTTTCGGCGCCATCTTCGGTAACATAACATTCGCCATGCTCATAGGGGTTGAGTGTTCCTGGATCGACGTTGATATAGGGGTCGAACTTTTGGATGGTGGTACGAAATCCACGTGCTTGCAAAAGTTTGGCTAGAGATGCGGCTACGATTCCTTTACCTAAGGATGATGTTACGCCCCCCGTAACAAAGATGTATTTGGCTTTTTTCATGTTGATTTTCCCTAAAGGGAATGTGATGTTACGGGATACAAAAATAACATAAGATTAATGCGTGAATCGGAAAGTAATTCGGTAGTTTTCAACAAACGAGAGAGGGCCGCATTGCGGCCCTCTCTCGTGAATATCTCCAGAAATAAAATCCCTGGAATTATTTTACATCCACCAATTCGGTGTCGAAAATTAGGGTAGCATTTGGAGGAATTACTCCGCCAGCACCTTGTTTTCCGTAGCCCAATTTAGATGGGATAATCAACTTGTATTTTGCACCTACACTCATTAAGGCAATGCCTTCGTCCCAACCTGGAATTACTTGACCTACACCCAATTTGAAATCAATGGGTTGTCCGCGCTTGTAAGAATTATCGAATTCAGTTCCATTGTCCAACTTGCCGCTGTAATGAACACTTACATTTTTTCCAGAAACGGCTTGAGCGCCAGTTCCCGCTTGTTCAATAACATACCACAATCCTGAGGCAGTTTGTTTTGCAGTAGGGTAGGTTGTTTTTACCCATGTTTCAAATCCTTCTGCCAAAGATTTGATGGCTGCTTCCGCTTTCGCTATATCGTCTGCTTGCATTTTCTTGAAAGTCGCATCGTCGGATTTAAATGCCTTAGCATCTTTTCCCTTACGGATGATGGTGAGTTTTTCGATTTTGTCGTCTTGGGCAATAGAATTCACGACATCCATTCCGCTCACGACATGACCAAAAACGGTATGTTTATCGTCTAGCCATGCAGTCGCAGTATGAGTGATGAAAAACTGTGAACCGTTGGTTGCAGGTCCGGCGTTAGCCATCGACAAAATACCAGGGCCAGAATGGCGAAGGCTTGACACAAATTCGTCTGCGAACTGATAACCTGGGCCACCACTTCCATTTCCTAGTGGATCGCCACCTTGAACCATGAAGTTGGCAATTACACGGTGGAATTTCAAGCCATCGTAGTAAGGGGTACCGGCAGGTTTGGCAGTGTTAGAAATTGTGCCTTCGGCCAATCCAACAAAGTTGCAAACCGTAAGTGGGGTTTCTTTGTAATTCAATTGAAGCAAAATGGTGCCCTTGTTGGTGGTCATTTGTGCGTACAGGCCATCTGCCAACTGGGGCTGACCGTCTTGTTCTAAATTCTCGTTATCCATGTTGTAATTAATTGCTGTGCTGTTGCCCCAAGCCATCTGACTGAAGTTGCTAACCGCCAATGCGGCGAGGGTAGTGAGTGTATTTCTCATTGGTGTAAAATTATTTCTCGGGTTTTCTTTGGCAATTTCTGTACCACAATTTCATAACTGTGGTTGATGAGTGATTCAACGAAGGGCATCGATAATCCTTCCAAAGTTACATCGTTCCAATGCGTTTTGCTCATGTGGAAAGCCCCCTTGATTTGGGGATGCTCAGACCGCAGTTCTAAGGCTTTTTCAGGATCGCATTTTAAGGCAATGGATTGGAACGATTCAATATCGCCAAGGCAAAACATTTTACCCGCAACCTTCCATACGATGGTTGTTTCGTTGAACGGAAATTCGGCCGTTACCATGGCTTTGGATTCGCAAACTTGTTGCACCCAGTCGAAATGTTGCATGTTGTGGGAAAAATGCTGACCACAAATCTAATACTCCCTGTTAATTTTGAAAAAAATAATTACATGCGCTGTCTCATCTATTGTTTTACGTTGGTTGTCTTTGGTTGGATTCCGTCCACCGTTTTGGCTCAGCCTCAAAAGGAAAGAAATTACCCCTTGGTTAGAAAGGTACTTGCATCTGCCTTGGAGTTGAGGAATGGCATTGCCTACGCCCCTATGAAAGCCAATTCTCAGATGGAGGGGTCCTCGCCATTCACTGGGATTGCCATCGTATTATGGCCTGATAATCGGATTAATACGGAGCAAGGGTATTCGAATGGTTATAAACATGGCACCTACAAGGAGCTAACGGAGAAAGGGATTTTTGTGGCCGAGGAAACTTGGTCCGATGGCAAGAAAAATGGGTTCTTTAAGTATGCCGATGAAAAAACTGGGGTCGTTGTGGTGGAAGGGTATTTTAAAAACGATAGCTTAGATGGTGAAGTCAAAGGGTATTATATGAACGGTTTGCCGATGTATGTCAAACAATATAGAGAAGGTGTTAGGCAGGGTTCGGCTGTTTCTTTTTTCGACAATGGAAAGGTGGAGCAGATTGCCAATTTTGATAACGATATGCCCGATGGTGCTGTGATTTCGTATTATCCGGATTCGATTTTGCGATATGTTAAGGAATACAAGAAAGGATTGCCTCATGGTAGATATTATTTGTTTCATCGCAATGGTTGTGCGGCCAATGAAGATTACTATAATAATGGAAAGCACGACAGTGTTTCTCGCGTATACGATGCTGTGAGTTGTAATTTGATTGCAGAGTCTAGATGGAAAATGGGGAAGCGAAATGGGGCGTTTATCGAATACAATGCTTTTGGCGATACGCTTCGCATCGAAACGTTTAAAGAAGATCAGCGTGATGGTCGGTTTTTGGAGATGAAGGACGCTTGGGATGATGCAATCAAAAAGATGAAATTGCAGGTGGAATCAGAAGGGATGTTCGAGGATGGCGTGAGGCAGGGACCTTGGATTCATGGTCAAGTGAGTCATTATCAACAGCGCAGCGGCTCTTACGCGGATGGCGAAATGGTTGGTCGATGGATTTTCATGGATAACAACGGCGAGCCTTTGGTGGAGCAGGTTTACGACTATAAAGGTGAGGTGATAAAGGAGAAGTATTTTAAAGCGAAAAAGCGTTGATGGAGCTGGAAGAATTGGGGATGCCAAGCAATATTGAGCCTTTTGTTATAGGGCTAACGGGCTTGTCTGGTGCGGGAAAAACATACTTTGTGGATGCGTTAAAAGCTCGGTTGGGCGATTCTGTAACCATTGTGGGTTTTGATGATTACTATAAGCCGCTGGAGATGCAGCACGTGGATGCTTTTGGTGAGGCCAATTACGACTTGCCGTCGGCGTTATTTTCGGAGCGATTTCATGAGGATTTGATGAGTTTGATTGCCTACAAACCTGTCATGATTAAAAAGTATCAGTTTGAAAACTACGATGCTCCTGATCGCACGGAAATTGTAAGTCCGGCCCCAATCTTGTTGGTTGAGGGTTTGTTTGTGATGGATTATGTTGCGGTGGATTCGCTGCTCGATTACCGAATTTTTATTGATTGTGATTTGGAGTTGTGTTTTCAGCGACGCAAAGACAGGGATATTAGGGAGAGGGGCATTCCGCTAAAGCGAAGTTTGCATCAATGGGAACATCATGTGATGCCGGCCTATAACAATCACATTTTACCTCATAAGGATCGCTGCGATTTGATTGTGGAAAACAACGGACCTGCAGATGAGAATGTTGCCGCAATTATTGAGCACATTCGGTGTCATGCCCATCCATCGGTGTTGGCGGCAATTGGAGAGGGACTTTCGTAAGGTTAGAGTGTGATAATTTCAGAGCCTCGCAGTTGCGTGTCGTAAATGGCATAGGTGGCCGGGCCAAAAATACCTGCAATTTCGCCTGGGTTTATCAAAAGCGCGTTGCCAAATTTCTGTTTGTGTGATTGGTGTGAATGTCCAAAGCAAACCACATCGTACCAGCCCGTTTTGATCATGGTTTTGGCGTAAAAGTGATAGTGGGAAACACCAATTTTTACCCCATCGATTTCTAATAAACAGTCTTCATCGCCAATGTATTCGCCATATAATTTGATACTTGGGAATTGTGATGCGATTTGTGTGAGTTTGTATCGATCGCCATCGTTGTTGCCCCAAACTGCGTGAATCTCTAGTCCGCTTTGTCCGAGTTGCTTCATCACAAAGGGTGCGCAGAAATCGCCGCAATAAATTAATTTGTTGA
>CANIZU010000036.1 GCA_947472115.1 Flavobacteriales bacterium
CTTGTTGCTTTCGTTGAGGACTACTACCTTCTTTGAAAGCTTTACGTCTACAAATGGACCTTTTTTAATGGATCTTGCCATGATTTCGCTTATCTATTACTTATTGCGGATTGATTTTCTTTTCTCAATGATCAAGCTACTGCTACCTTTCTTCGGTGCACGTGTCTTTTGACCCTGAGAGTAAATGAGATTCCTTGAACGAGGCTGACCTCCCTTGTTGCGGCCTTCACCACCACCCATCGGGTGATCTACTGGGTTCATCGCAGAAGGACGTACGCGTGGACGCATACCCATCCAACGTGAACGACCGGCCTTACCTTTACGTTCCTGATTGTGCTCATGGTTTCCTACCGTTCCAATGACAGCAAGACATGCAGCCAATATCAAACGACTTTCACCAGAAGGCAACTTAATTGAAGCATACTTGCCATCACGAGCCATCAATTGGGCGTATGTACCAGCACTGCGACAAATTTTAGCACCTTGACCTGGATTCATTTCGATGTTGTGAATCAAAGTTCCCAATGGAATTTCAGCCAATGGCACTGCATTTCCAATCTCTGGAGATACGCCTGGACCCTGTTCCACTTTCTGACCCACCTTCAATCCCGCAGGAGCAATGATGTATCTCTTTTCTTCACCGAATTGAACCAAAGCAATAAATGCACTGCGATTTGGATCGTATTCTACTGTCATTACCTCACCAACTACTCCAAAGTTATTACGCTTGAAGTCGATGATACGATAGCGACGTTTATGACCACCCCCGATGTATCGTGAGGTGATTTTTCCTTGATTATTCCGTCCACCGGATTTGCTTAATGATACCAACAAGCTCTTCTCAGGCTTGCTAGCAGTGATTTCTGCAAACGCATTGGCAACTCTAAAGCGTTGACCAGGCGTGGTGGGATTTAAACGACGTACTGCCATGATTAGATGTTTTCGTAAAAGTCTATGTTAAATCCTTCTTTTAATGTGACAATGGCCTTCTTATACTTTGCAGTATAACCGGAGATTTGGCCTGTGCGTCTGTTACGACGCGACTTCCCCCGCTGGATCATGGTGTTTACTGATGCAACTTCCACTCCATAGAATTCCTCAATGGCTTTCTTAATTTCATCCTTATTTGACTTTGGGTCAACGATGAAACCATACTGACCACGCTTATCCATGATAGCGGTCATTTTCTCAGTAATCAACGGCTTCTTAAGTATCATTTTGTATTTGCCTCCTGAATCTTGGCGATTGAACTTTCAGTTAAAATTAATTGACCCGCTTTCATCACTTCGTATGTGTTCATATCTGAAGCACGCATTACGGTGTTTCCTTCAATGTTACGACCACTCAATACGATGTTCTTCTGGATCTCAGACGTTACAAATAATGTACGACCAGTCACCTTCAAAGCTTTCAACATGTTAGCGAACTCAGATGTTTTTGGTGTGGCCATATCAAAATCTTCAACGATCATGATATTGTTTGTTCTTGCCTTGTAAGAAAGGGCCGACAAACGAGCCAAACGCTTCAACTTTTTGTTCAACTTGAAAGAGTAGTCACGTGGACGGGGACCGTGAATACGAGCACCACCTACAAAAATACCTGCTTTCAATGAACCGTGACGTGCACCTCCTGTACCTTTCTGACGGAAAATCTTCTTGGTAGAACGGTGTATTTCTTTTCTCTCTTTGGTTTTGTGTGTACCCTGACGCTGATTTGCCAAGAACTGCTTTACATCCAAATATATGGCGTGGTCATTTGGACTCAATCCAAATATAGACTCAGACAACGTTACCGTTCTTCCGGTCTCAGACCCTTGCTTGTTTAATACTTTAATTTCCATGATTAACGCTCGATTATTACGGTTGAACCATTGTAACCTGGAATCGCACCTTTAATGACGATTAGGTTCCTTTCTGAATCTATTTTCAACACTTCCAAGTTCTGGATCTTAACGCGATGTCCGCCTGTTCTACCCGCCATGCGCATTCCTTTGAATACACGACCTGGGAATGAACAAGCTCCAATAGATCCCGGTGCACGCAAACGGTTATGCTGACCGTGAGTTGCTTCACCCACACCCGCAAAACCATGACGTTTTACAACACCCTGAAAACCTTTTCCTTTGGCTTTTCCAACCACGTTAACAAACTCCCCTGCCTCAAACAAACTCACATCGATGATAGAACCCAACTCTGGAGCTGATTCAACATCGCGGAATTCCATTACTACACGCTTAGGCGTAGTGTTTGATTTAGTAAAGTGACCCTTCATTGCTGAAGAAGTATGCTTGTCTTTCTTTTCTCCCCATGACAATTGAACCGCTTCGTAACCGTCCGTATCTTTTGTCTTTACCTGGGTAACTACGCATGGTCCAGCTTCAACAACCGTACAAGCCAAACGCTTGCCGCCTTCGTTAAAGATACTGGTCATACCCAATTTTTTTCCAATAATTCCATTCATAACTACTACCCTCCTTACAATTTGATTTCAACTTCAACACCACTAGGCAACTCAATCTTCATCAACGCATCAACAGTCTTTGTAGAACCGTTGAAAATGTCGATCAAGCGTTGGTATGTACAGTATTGAAACTGCTCCCTAGCTTTTTTGTTTACGTGAGGTGAACGCAACACTGTAAAAATCCTTTTACGTGTTGGTAGCGGCACTGGCCCACTCACCACAACCCCAGTGGTCTTAACGGCCTTCACAATCTTCTCGGCAGATTTGTCGATAAGGTTGTGGTCGAAAGACTTGAGCTTAATTCTGATTTTTTGACTTACCATTTTGTAATTTATTAACTCGTAGCGTTAGCTTTTTTCAATACTTCATCCGCAATGCTCTTTGGAGTTTCAGCAAAGTGACTGAATTCCATAGTAGACGTTGCTCGGCCAGAAGTAATCGTTCTCAATGTAGTTACATATCCGAACATTTCACTCAATGGCACTTTTGCCTTAACAATTTGAGCACCTGCACGCTCGTCGATTCCTTCTAATTGACCACGACGACGGTTCAAGTCACCCATAACATCACCACTGTTTTCGTGAGGAGTTACTACTTCCAACTTCATGATTGGCTCCAACAATACTGGATTACAACGACGGGCTGCTTCACGGAAACCGCTACGCGCTGCAACTTCAAACGACAATGAATCTGAATCCACCGCGTGGAAGCTACCATCAAACAAACGCACTTTCATGCGATCGATTGCATAACCTGCCAATACACCATTCGACATTGCTGCCTTGAAACCCTTTTCTACCGAAGGAATGAATTCACGAGGGATAGATCCACCCACTACATCATTTACCCACTGAAGACCTTCACCCACAAATGAATCGTCGGCTGGACCAATAGTGAATTGGATATCCGCAAATTTACCACGACCACCGGTTTGTTTCTTATATGTTTCACGGTGAGTGTAATCTGCAGTAATTGCTTCTTTGTATGTTACTTGAGGCGCACCTTGGTTACATTCAACCTTAAATTCACGCTTCAAACGATCCAAAATAATTTCCAAGTGTAATTCACCCATACCACTAATGATGGTCTGACTAGTTTCCTGATCTGAATGTACACGGAATGTAGGATCTTCTTCAGCCAACTTCGACAACGCGTTGCCCAATTTGTCAGAATCTGCTTGAGTTTTTGGTTCGATAGCCAAACCAATTACTGGCTCAGGGAATACCATTGATTCCAATACGATTGGATGACCTTCAGCTACCAAAGTATCACCAGTTTTGATGTCTTTGAAACCTACTGCAGCACCAATATCACCCGCTCCCAAATAATCGATAGGGTTCTGCTTGTTTGCATGCATTTGGAAGATACGTGAAATACGTTCTTTGTTTCCAGTACGCATGTTCAGCACATAAGAACCAGCATCTAATTTACCTGAATATGCACGCAAGAAACACAAACGACCTACATAAGGATCTGTTGCAATCTTAAATGCCAAAGCGGCAAAAGGCTCTTTATAATCAGGCTTACGGATCAACTCAGCACCTGTGTCTGGGTTAGTTCCGATTGCACCACCTTTGTCGATAGGAGACGGCATCAATTCCATCACCATATCCAACATCGTTTGTACACCCTTATTCTTAAACGCAGATCCACACATCATCGGAACAATTTTCATGTCGATAACTGCTGGACGCAATGCATTCAAAATTTCTCTTTCAGTAATTGAAGTTGGATCTTCGAAGAATTTCTCCATCAACGTATCATCATACTCAGATACTGCTTCCAACAACTTCTCTCTCCACATTGTCGCTTCCTCTAACATATCAGCTGGGATATCGATAGTCTCATAGGTCATACCTTGATCTTTCTCGTTCCAAACCATTCCACGGAAGTTGATCAAATCAACAACACCTGTGAAATTGTCTTCAGCGCCGATGGGTAACTGCAATGGAATTGCGTTACTACCCAACATACTTTTTACCTGTGCTACTACATTCAAGAAATCCGCACCGGCACGATCCATTTTGTTAACGAATCCGATACGAGCAACGTTGTAGTTATTAGCCAAACGCCAGTTTGTCTCAGATTGAGGCTCAACGCCATCAACTGAACTAAACAAAAATACCAAGCCATCCAATACACGTAAAGAACGATTCACCTCAACGGTAAAATCTACGTGACCTGGGGTATCGATGATGTTAATGTGGTAATTGTTATCTAAGTATTTCCAGAAAACAGTAGTAGCCGCTGAAGTAATGGTAATACCTCGCTCCTGCTCCTGAGCCATCCAGTCCATGGTAGCCGCTCCGTCGTGTACTTCACCAATCTTGTGGTTTACACCAGCATAGTAAAGAATACGCTCCGTAGTAGTTGTCTTACCCGCATCAATGTGGGCTGCAATACCAATGTTTCTTGTAAACGATAAATCGCGTGACATGCTATTAATTTCTCTTATTAAACCCTAAAGTGTGCGAAAGCTTTGTTCGCTTCAGCCATTTTGTGTGTATCTTCTTTTTTCTTCACTGCAGAACCTTCGTTGCGCGATGCAGCCAAAATTTCACCAGCCAATTTCTCAGCCATTGATTTTTCGTTGCGCTTGCGAGCATATCCGATCATCCACTTCATTCCAACGGCCATACGACGGCGGGGTTGAACTTCTGTAGGGATCTGGAATGTAGAACCACCAACACGACGTGCCTTAACCTCAACCGTAGGCATTACGTTGTTCAACGCTTTGCGGAAGGTCTCAATACCTGGCTCTTCTGTGGCTTTGGCTTCTACCAAGTCCAATGCTGAGTAAAAAATGTTGTATGCCAATGATTTCTTACCATCATACATCATCCCGTTCACAAAACGAGTAACTACTACGTCGTTGAACTTAGGATCGGGTAACAATATGCGTTTTTTAGCGCGCGCCTTTCTCATAACTGATTGTGATTATTTCTTAGCCTTTGGTTTCTTTGTGCCATACTTACTTCTGCGCTGGTTACGACCTTCTACTCCGGCAGTATCCAATGCTCCACGTACGATGTGATAACGTACACCCGGCAAATCCTTAACCCTGCCGCCACGTACCAAAACGATACTGTGTTCTTGCAAGTTGTGGCCTTCACCTGGAATGTAGGCGTTCACTTCTTTTCCGTTCGACAAACGTACACGAGCCACCTTACGAAGAGCCGAATTCGGCTTCTTTGGTGTAGTTGTGTATACGCGGGTACAAACACCTCTGCGCTGTGGACAAGAATCAAGTGCAGGTGACTTGCTCTTCCAAACAGTTTCCTGCCGTCCCTTTCTAATTAGCTGTTGAATTGTTGGCATATTTTTCCCAAAAAGGACGGCAAAATTACGCCTATTATTTGTCAAAATCAAGACCATGTCAAAAAAATATAGCACTGAATTCAAAAGAAACCGAAATATCGTTCAAATTTGGGCCATTCTAGGTGTTGTACTGCCCTAAAACGCTGAATTCAATGACCCATCAGGCAACTTTCATCTTTTTTTCAACGTCTCCCATTTTGGCACTACTTTTGACAACTTAAAACACATTCTTAACCTCCAATGAATACAAAATTCTTCCGCATTTTCATTCCAACGCTACTTTTTTGCACCCAAATTGGCGCCCAAAATCCAACCATCATTAGGAAGGGTCCAGAGATCAAATTTGATTATACAAAACACGATTTTGGCAAGATTGAAGAATCCATTCATTATGCAATTCACAGATTCCCATTTACCAATATTGGAAACTCCCCATTACACATTCAACAAGTTCATACTTCATGTGGTTGCACCACCCCCGATTGGACCCGTGATTCTATCCCTCCAGGCGGAAAAGGTTTTATCGAAGCAAGATTCGAAACAAACAATCGAATTGGATCGTTCCAAAAATCCATTACCGTTTATTCTGATGCCTTAACGGCGTCATTGGTACACCTAGATATCGAAGGAGAGGTTTTAAAGCCGCGAATCGACCCCAACGCTGCTGTGATACCAGACATGGGCAAAATGTCGTTCAGCGCCCCTAGCTTCTCTTTTCTTGAGCTATTAGACAATCAGCAGGACTCTCAAACCATCCGCATCACAAACGAAACGCCTTACACTGCCAATTTTGAGCCCATAAACGCATCGCAGATTCCAGCTTTCATTAAAATATTGAGTTACCCCACCGCCCTTGAACCGAATGAAATTGGGACTTTCAAAATCATGATCGACGGGACAAAAATCACCCATTACGGTTTTGGTGCGATTGAATTGCCTTACACAACAGACAACCCGGCTGCCCTATTTAATGGCATTTATGTCAACTATGTACGCCGACAGTATTTCCCAAAAATGAATGCCAAGCAACTTGCAAAGCAACCCAAATTGGAAATCGACGTCAAAGAGATCAACTGGGGCAAAAAAGTGGCTGGCGATTTACTTTACACAGATATACACTTTAAAAACATCGGCAAGACGGAATTGAAAATTCACGACATAACACAAGACTGCGGTTGTATCACATTAAAGTTCGACAAAAAGACTTTAGCGCCTGGCGAGGCTATGCCAATAAGGGTTTTCTTCGATACTGTTTTGAAGAAGGGAAATGCCAATTACAACATCTGGGTAGTTTGCAATGACCCAACGGCTCCCGAAAGAAACGTCCCAATCAAGGCCGTATTTGATGCCAAAGTGATTGAGTGCCAAACTTGCCCTAAGTAATTATCTCAAATTGTGATAGACGTTCTGTACGTCATCGTCGCCCTCTAAGCGGTCCACCAGATCCAAGACTTCTTTTGCTTGTTCCTCAGTTAGATCCACATAGGTATTGGGGACATATTGCAATTCGGCCGTATTATATTCGATGCCGATATCCTCGAGGGCTTTTTGCATCGTACCGAAATCCGTAAAATCCGTATAAACGTATACCATTTCTTCATCGAAGGCGACTTCATCCAAACCAAAATCGATCAATTCAAATTCGAATTCATCCAGGTCACGGCTGCCCAACTTTAACTTCTCGATTTTAAAAACGCCTTTACGGGTAAAGATAAAATCCAAGGACCCTGTTTTGCCCATGGCTCCACCACCTTTATTGAAATGCATGCGCACGTTGGCTACAGTTCTTGTATTGTTATCCGTTGCCGTTTCAACCAACACACCAACACCATGGGGTGCGTAGCCTTCGAAGCGAACTTCTTCATAATTTTCTGAATCTCCTTTGGTACTAGCACGTTTGATGGCAGCATCCACGCGATCTTTCGGCATATTAACCGACTTCGCGTTTTGCATCACTGTGCGCAACTTGGCATTATTTTCCGGATTGGGTCCACTTTGCTTTACAGCGATGGCAATTTCTTTCCCGATGCGGGTAAATTGCTTTGCCATGCGATCGAAGCGAGCAAACATGGTATGCTTTCGTTTTTCAAAAATCCTTCCCATAAGTAATTGCAAAGATACAAAACCTCCGTGGACGTCGCCAAGAAAAAAGGGAGGGCGGCCGCAGGCCGCCCTCCCTTTAATTTTTCTATGCCTCAATTCCGGATGAAATTGATATCGATTCCAGCCGACAAGGATGTCAATTCAGCCCGAAAGGAGTTCAATACCGGCCGAATATGAAGTCATTTTCGGTGATTATTAATTTCAATTCTGGTAAACAAGGATGCAAATCCCTAAAAACCGAGATTAAAATTGGTAAGCCAAACTCAAATTCACACTGCGTCCGCTCGCGCTCATACCACTGGCAAAATATCGGTAATGCAAATCCAACAAATTCTCAATTGCCAAATTTGCCGTTAAACCCGACTTATGCTGATAACCCCCACGTAAATTCCAACACTGCCAAGCAGGATTGAAACCATCAGGCTTCCCATCGCCATTGATATCCGCCAAACCTATCGGCTGCTTATCCTGGTTATCCTCCCCACTGCTAGAATAATCCTGAGCCTTCTTTTTGCCATTAAACAAACACTGTCCTTCAACAAACCAACCTTGGCCATTCCAGCGCAATGCGGCCTGACCGTAAACTGGAGGAATGTGATCCAGCGGCTGCTCCGCAGCCGCCTCATCCAACTGATAAACACCCTTTGTCTGGGTAACCGAACCCGTAAACCACAACTCACGCATCAAGCGAACCTTCGCATTCAAATACATCCCAGAAATATGTCCAACAGCCACATTCTTAATCTGATACACTGGTGTCAAACGGCCATCATACATCAACGAATCCGCACCATTTAACTGTCCGCGCTGGTCCAATAACAAATTCTTTACCGCACTGCTAAAAACACCCGCCTCAAAAGCAAAAGCCCTATCCTTCCTCCACAAAACACCCAAATCAACCGTTGTACTCTGCTCGGCCTTCAAATCAGGACTCGGCACCAACAACTTCACGCCAGGCTTGCTATCAAACACTTTCGTCATATCGTCAACATTCGGATTGCGATACGCTTGATTCACACTCGCCTTCAACAACAACCCCTTCTTCAGCTGTTGCGTAAGCCCCAAATCATAACTCGGCGTGGTCGATGCAAAGGAAATCGAACTATAAGGCAATTTCCATGGATTCGCCTTGGAATACAACGCCTCTAAAGAATATTTAGAAATCCTCAAGCCCCCCTGAATCACCGTCCCTGTTGATGCGATGCGATAAATTCCCTGGGCAAAAACCGAATGCATCTGAGTGGTTGCACCCGAATCACTGTAACGCGCTTTTGTTGCAGTTTCCGCCAACGTTGAAATATTTTTATTGATTCCCACCGATGTTACCTCGTTCCAAACCATCTCAATGCCAGAATTTACGGTAAACGCCTCGCTCAATTGATCATGTCGATCCAAATTCACCGTTCTCATCGTTACATCATCCTTCTGCGTTCGCTCCGTTTTACTGCCAAAATTGCGGGTCACTCGCGCCACTTCTGTACTCTGCTGTGCCAAGGTCAAACGAGTATTGTGATCCACACTTCCCGTTTTTGCGATGTACGATAAATAATTGCGATTCTGCGGCGTGTAATCCCAACGACCATAAACGGGCTTGCCTTTATCAAACTGCGACATTCGATCGTAGCGAGGAATCAAATCAGACATCGACTTTTGAAAATTCACCGTATGTTCGATTTTACCTGTTTTGGCAAATAACTTGGCGAATAAGTCCGTTTGAGAGTAGCCAGTCCCTTTCTGCAATTGGGGATCCTCGTTTACCAAAACCGTATCGCGACCATTGATTTGGGTCACATACTTAGGCAACAATCCAAAAGTATCCCAATCGGAGTAATTTTTACTTCCACTGCGCAAATCTCCAAACTGACTTCGTGTGGCAGACAATATCAACCCTACTTTCTCACTTTGAATCTTCAACCCCGCGTTTCCAATCATTGAGTTACTCGCCGATAAGTATCGAACCGTAGCATTGGGTTTTACCTCAAATTTCCCGAGGGTCGCATCTTTCGTTTTAAAGTAAAGCACACCTCCCAAAGCATCGGAGCCATACAAGGTAGAACCCGCACCAAAATTCACCTCCATACGATCCAAAATAAATGGATCAATGGTGATGATGTCTTGCAAGTGACCTGCACGATACGTTGCATTATTCATACGAACGCCATCCACAACCATCAATACCCTAGAGGCTTCAAAACCCCTTAATACAGGAGAACTGCCACCCATTTGACTCTTCTGTACAAATACCTGACCTGTATTGATCAAGGCATCGCCCAATGTGGCGGGTTGCAATTCTGCCAAGCGCTTGGCACTAACCACTTCAATTTGTCGTGGCGAATCCTTCCTTTTTTGCGCAAAACGCTGCGATGAAACCAAAACCTCGTCGAACGATTCTACGTCCGTTGTGTCGGCATTATTTTTTATCGTGTTCACCCTAGGCGAACTATTGTCTTGTCCGTAACCTGTAACCATCAGGCACATTACGGCAACTGTTAAAATTGTCTTTTTCATTTTCTTAATTGTTTTAAAATTGGCCTGCCGAATGCAAGCAGTAATAAAAAAATCAAATCCAAACCTTGAGGTCTGCAATTCGATAAACACAGGATACGTGCCACCCGCATTGGGCGACTGCAACATCCTTTTATCTAAATTAAGAAAATAATCTTGGAGGGGGTGAATCGACATCCAGACAGATATCGGGAATAATACTCACAACAAAACCCAACGCATCCAAATCAATCGCTGTCAGGGCAAATAACGTTTCGTTACTCGATGTAATATCCCATTTTACTTTAGAGAACCAAATGCCCGTAGATTTCTGATTGCCTTTTGAAGTGCTCGATGCAGGGACTTCTGTCATTTGCGACTCCAATACTTTCTCTAGATCATCTTCAAATGCCATCACACGATATCCATTTTGCAACAATTCAACGGTGATGATATCATACTTTTTATCGCCCAATTCAATTTCATCACCCGATTGGATGGAAGCGTATTCTTCGGTAAGGGGTAAAAAAAGCGTCTCCCCCATCTCCGACACCCATTCTTTTTCGAGTTGTGATTTCAACAAGTGGCGCTGGTATTTATACGCAAAAACCTGCAAAAACGTAAGCCCCGGAATAAGCAGCAACAAAAGCAAGGCCATCGTTTGGTTTAAAAATTTCAACCCTCCTATTGAACGCCTTTGCTGCATAAAGAAGCAAATATAAAATTTCCCGTCGCGCAATCAAAGAAATTGTTGAATTTTGCAGAATGAAGACTCCGGTTTATGTGATTGACATTCTGAGAACGCCTGTAGGCAAATTTGGTGGCACCCTCGCCGCAATTAGACCCGATGATCTCGCTGCCCATGTAATTCAATCGATTTTAACCAGAAACCCAAACATCGACCCTGCCGCTATCGACGAGGTAATTTTGGGCGCGGCAAACCAAGCAGGTGAAGACAATAGAAACGTGGCGAGAATGGCATCATTGATGGCCGGAATCCCGACCTCAGTTCCAGGTTACACCGTAAACCGATTGTGCGCCAGTGGACTTCAAAGTATAATGAATGGCGCCATGTCGATTGCATCAGGCCAAGCCCATTTGGTAGTTGCCGGCGGCACAGAAAGCATGACGCGCGCTCCTTTTGTGATGGCCAAAGCCGACGCTGCTTTCTCCAGAACACCAGAAATCTACGATACTACCATCGGTTGGAGATTTACCAATAAAACGTTGGCCAAGATGTATCATCCATTTTCTATGGGTGAAACCGCAGAAAATGTCGCCCAGCAATTTAAAATTTCCCGGGAAGACCAAGATCTGTTTGCCTATGAAACCCAACTCAATTGGAAAAATGCGCAAGCAGCCGGACTCTTTAACCAAGAAATTGTAGCCGTTCCCATTCCTCAAAAAAAGGGCGATGCGATACTTTTCACCACCGACGAACATCCAAGACTCAGTGAAGTAAGTGTCCTTGCAGCGCTAAAACCCGCCTTCAGAGAAGGAGGTTCAGTGACCGCAGGAAATAGCTCGGGCATCAACGATGGCGCCGCAGTTTGCATACTAGCCTCGGAAGAAATGGTGAAACAATTGGGCCTTACCCCTATGGCACGCGTTGCAGGAATCGGAGCAGCCGGTGTTGATCCAAGCATCATGGGAATCGGACCTGTTCCAGCAACGCAAAAGGCGCTAAAAAACGCAGGACTTACCATTCAAGACCTCGATGTCGCGGAACTGAACGAAGCCTTCGCCGCTCAGGTATTGGCAAGCATGAGAACCTTAGAGATCGACCGCAGCATCGTAAATCCAAATGGTGGCAGCATCGCTATTGGCCACCCCTTAGGCGCCTCTGGAACCCGCATTTCAGCTACACTTCTGCATCACATGAATCGCAATAAGTCGTTAAAATATGGCTTGGCAACCATGTGTATTGGTGTTGGACAAGGCTGCGCGATCATTTACGAGAATTTGTAACATGCGTTATATAATTGAATTGGCCTATGATGGCACCCATTTTGGGGGCTGGCAAGTTCAAAACAATACGATTACCGTTCAGGGCGAAATCGACAAAGCGCTGAGTCAAGTCTGCAATCAAACGATCGAAACGATGGGTTGTGGAAGAACCGATGCTGGCGTCCACGCGAGCTACTTTGTCGCCCATTTTGATGGACCAGAAAATATTCCCGTTGATCTAGACATCCGATTAAACAAAATGCTACCAAACAGCATTGGCATCAAAAAAATCACGGCCGTAAATGAGGATTTTCATGCAAGATTTTCAGCTACACGACGAGAATACCACTATCACATTCATCGATCAAAGAACCCCTTCACAGCGAATACCTCCTGGTGGCTTGCCACAGAACTCAACCTGGCCGCAATGAATCAATGTGCTGCCGCAATTATTGGCAAACATCCGTTTCAAGCCTTTTGCAAAGGGGAAATCCCCAATGGAAACCCCCTGTGCGAAGTGTTTATTGCCGAGTGGACCATCACCGACGCGGGATACACTTTTCAGATTCAGGCCAATCGATTCCTCCGAAATATGGTAAGGGCCCTAGTAGGAACGATGGTAGAAGTTGGACAAGGGAAAATCTCACCCGCAGATTTTGAAGCCATTTTCGTGGGTGGTTCAAGAAGTGAGGCCGGCGCGTCCGCGCCGGCCCAAGGACTCCA
>CANIZU010000037.1 GCA_947472115.1 Flavobacteriales bacterium
AAACAAAGAATATCAATTGCTTATTGAATTTTTCATCCAATGACGATTGCACAGCCTCTACTGTCTTGTTCTGATCGTCGAATTTCTTTTTGAATTCATCCAAGGCCAAATTCATCGCACGCTCATTTTGTGCCTGCAACTCTTGGGATCTTGTTATCTCTGAAGACACCTTGGCCTGCATACCTTCCAAAGCGGTTGACAGCGCTGCGTTTCTATTATTTACCTCGCGCAATTCAGACCGAAGCGATTTAACCTCTTCAATCGCTTTACTAGAGCGGTCTAAGGCTTTTTTCAAGTCTGAAGTATTACCCACTTCCAAAGCAGTTTGGGCATTGCCGTACGACAATAAAACGAATGCAATAAATGTAGTTATTATCCTCATGGATGATGTTATTTGTTGATGCGAAATTAGGGGAGTATCAGCATAGAAACAACACCATAAAAAAAACGCCATATTAAATCTGTATTTATATATTCTATTTCATTTCATGTTTCGCGCTCATATAAATTGTCGAACCCTCATTTGCTTTTTGTGCTACGCCTCAATCATCAGAATTGATATCAATACCAATTATTTACAAAATTCTGCTAAAGCAATATCCTTTCACTCATTAGAAACCACAATTCACAAAATTAGCCATCAAAATCAACAATGCCTTTAGCAACTATATGTAAAATGCCTTTAAATTGCGAGATAAGTTAAATTTTCATGAAAACAATCGGCCAAATATTAAAAAAGGATTATCTTCTCCTTAGAGAAAATGAGCTTTTGGCGGCTGATTTGGCTTCGAAATTGATTTTACATGCCCAATATCTTAGTTTTTGTGATTTCGCTGAATTCCGTTTGATGATCCCTTTCAATACCCCACAAAACATTATTGAGGTATTAAACAAATGGATAGCGCAACAAAATATTCCAGGTGCAATCAGAAATTACATCCCAGTCGATAACAAAAGTAAGTTCGATACGGATGTTGCAATGAACCCGGAATTATCATTTAAAGATTGGATTGCAATACTCCCATCGCCCGATTTTCACTATGAATCCTTAAGGAAGAAAATATGGAATCTAAGTATGGGCGGAAAGGCACTATTGATTTTGTTACCGGAATCTGTAAACACATGGCGAAAAAGCGCAAGTACCTTTAAACGAATTCACCTTAAAGGTGCAAATATGGCATTCTCTGGCAGTAGCCTTTATCCGATGGGATGGTTCCACAAACGTCAATTGCGCGAAATACACCAATATCGCCTAGTACACATGTGGCTTACCCCCCAAATCTATGATGTCAATTCCGCGCTATTTAAAAAGGACATGGCTATTCGACTTGATGCTATTACGAGTAGCACAACATCACCCAACGATTTATAGTTAAACCCTGATTATTGGGGTTTAGTTTTAAGCAATACCATCAACCAATAGAGCCTTTCTGAAGAAATGCGTTAAACCCTCGGCTCGCTTTCCAAACCTCAACCACATAATCATCAAAATTGGACCGCAGCGTATCTTCTGCATCTATTGCATGCTGTATATAAAACTGCTTATTATATAGCAACGGCTGCTCCGCAGCCGCCACCAACCAATCAGCATCAATCCGCTTGTTCTTTTCGCCCCTCACCGTTCCAAAGTATTTCACAAATGCCTTGTCCGTTATCACCCGATTGAATCCCTCCATATCACCGGCAATCAAACCCCGAATCCGCATTAGTTCATCCTTTTCCGGCATATATACCACGCTGTAAAGTCCACAGGCCTCCGGACCCAACTGAATATATAAACCGCCGGCTCCCATTTCTTTCCGACCTCCAATCTGAATCGCGGCCGCACAATGCAATTTGTATGGCGTTTTATCCTTTGAAAATCGAATATCCTTATTGATCCGAAAAATACACTGCTTTGACTCCATTCCCGAAAACCGACCGTCCACCGCAGCCATCTTCACCAAAACAGATTCCACAAAGGTCAAAAATAACGCCTTGACCTCGCGCTCGTACCTCGCGCGATTTTCATCAAACCACGATTTCTGATTATTGGCTGACAACTCAATAAAAAACTCATAAAATGCCTCCGTTAATCCCATCTCAATTTGCCGAAATTCCTTAACGCATAATCTGAATGAAGCCGCGATGCTCCTCTCCCGTCTTATTGTGCTTCATATGGTAGAAATAAATTCCCACCGGCAACTCAGCACCGCTCGCATCCTTACCGTTCCAGTCGTTTTGATACGCATCAGAATGATACACTAGCTCTCCAGCTCTATTATATATGTTTACCAAACGCTTATTGTATTCAAACAACTCCGTTAAATCCCAATACTCGTTGTCGATATCCCCATTCGGCGTAATTAAATTCGGAATCCTAACCAACTCAGGATCTACAACCCTAACCCAAACCGTATCCCGGAATAGACAACCATTGCTGTCCAAAGCAAGCAAAGTGTACACCATGCTATCGGTAGGCCTTACAAAAATGGTCTCCAAAGTGTCCACGGTCGACATAAACTGCTTGGGCGACCAACGCCAGTTGGAACCATTATATGCATACAACTTAGCCAAAGTACCCCGAGCTATCACCGTATCCCTCAACGGATTCATCCGCAAACGAAACTCATTGATAAATAACCCCAAAGAATCCAAACATCCCTGGGCGTCCTTCACCCGCAACACATAATTCCCCTTTCCCAATCCCGTGGCTTTCGCCGTGGTTTGCTTCATCGGATCGTCCCATTGATAAGTCAAAGGCGCAAAACCACCCGTGCCATTCACCGATAAATATCCCACCGAACTGCCCGCGCAAATCGAAGAATCATGGGCTCCCAAACTCAAATTTATCTTCGATGGCGCAACAATCACCTTCACCGAATCACTGTAAGGAATCGAACAACCATCGCTCACCACCAACCGATATGTCTTACTCAATAACGGCGTATCCAAAACGCCCATCGCCGAAATTTGCACACCATCCAAAAACCATTTTCTCGTCATTGATCTTCCCCCACCCGCAGTCATTTGAACAATCGTAAAATCACCATAACACAGAATAGAATCACTCAATGCGATGCTGCCTGTAATTGCTGGAAGCCTATCCACCGTAAAAATCGACGTGTCATTCAATACAGTACAACCATCTTCTACGTGAACGCGATACACTGTTTTTCCCACTACCAATGGATTCACAACCACAGAATTGCCAACCAAACCAAAGCTGTCCCAAACGATTTTTCTGTTCGATGTAAGTCCGCCAGAATCCAAAAGGCTAACCGACATTTTCTCGCCATGACATAGAACCGTATCTCTCACCGAGCTCAAAAACAAGGGATTTCGCATCGTAACTTTCACCGAGTCGTAAACATCAGGCGAACAACCTTCACTTCCCGTCACATAATACATAGTAGAAACTGATGGACCCACGGTTATCGCACCTGCTTTTACGCCATTGCTCCAAGCCAAAGTATAAGCTCCTCCACCATGAAGTCGGTTCCCACCCTTAATCGTAGCCAATAAATTGGTGGTACAACCTTGACAAAGCGTGGTATCGTTAGACACCGACATCATCAACGGCAAATAGGTATCCAAACGAGCACTGTCCTTGGTAGAAACCACAGTACAACCATCTGTTAGTGTGAGATAAACTTTTACTGTATCTGTTAGAATGATGGATGTCAAAGGCGATGTTCCCAAACCATTCGACCATTGATATTTATAACCAGCGGTATCTCCACCCGATGCTTTTGCGGCCAGGAACATTGTATCGCTGATACAAACGGCGGTATCTGCTTGCAGAATTTTGACGGTCAGCGGAGGTTTGACATAAATCGTTTGAATGGCGGTATCAGATTTCAATGCACAGCCGTCCCAAAGCACCACCGAATATTGCTGCGTTGCGGCGGGAAACACAACTTGTGATTTACCACCCCCGGAGACCCCTGTGCCATACCATGAATAGGTATAGGGGGTACTGCGGCCGCCTGCGGCGGCCGCAGACAACAACACCGGCCGACCCTTGCACACAACCGTATCCTTGCGCAATCGAACATCCAATGGCTTAAACACGCCTACATATTCCACCTTAAATCCCTTGCCCGTAACCATCGGATCACTATACTGAATAAACCATAACGCATTCCCCGCGACCGTCTTCCAAGCACCTGCCAACGGCAAAGTACTGCCCGAAAACTGCCCCAAACGGTTCGCACCCGCCACACTGTTCTTATACATCACCAACGAATCAAACCCCGCCTCATAATCCAAAACCTTAAAGCGATATCGAATGCTATCTGCACCCGGCAACTTCAATTTAAACTTCACAATCTGATTGGTGATGTAATTGTCCTCACCACCCTCATCATATACGAAACCCCGACAGCCAACCGCACTATCCGTACCCGACTTCGGCAACAAAAACGCCTTACAAATATCAAAAGTGCTATCAACCTTGACATACTGAACCTTCGTCATCGAATCCTTCTTACCCTTGAAACAACCGTCCACAACCAACTTCACGGTAAATTTCCCATAGCTACTGTAAGCATGCGATGTGTTTGTGGTAAGAGCCGTCCCACCATCGCCAAAATACCATTTACTGGCTTTGTAATTCTCCGAATAATTCAAAAAATTCATCGTTTTACCCGTAGTACAAGCCACCGTATCCCCTGCAAAATTTGCCTTCACATAAGCTGAATCATATTTATTGCCCACGCCGCAAACCCACCAAGCATTGGTAACCTGAATCACTTCATTGCTGCACTGACCATATAAATCCGACGCCGATAAAATGCTAAATGTCCTCGCATCCGCATACGTTGCACTACTTGTCAAATACACACTCAAATTTCGATACGCAATCTTCGCCGCCTTATCGATACCCAATGAATCGATCTTAAACACATTCCCCTTTTCATTCGTACCGCTACTGCCCTTTGCAATCAAATAATACCAATAATTCTGAACGCCGCTATTCGTATGAACGCCCCCATTATCCGCCGCGCCCGCATACCAACTGACACCTTTATAATATTTAGGATGACCGAATAAATTGGGATTTACCATACTCCGAATTCCGTTCCCCGAAGGTGTGATATCTTCACCAATGCGCCAATTGTATTTCGTTGGACGGGCCCAAATCTCAATGGTCTGACCAAAAACGTCGCTAAAACTCTCGTTCAACGCACCACTCTCGTTGCTATAAACCAAATTCGCCGTATTCGTCGTTACCGCATGGGTGATCTCATGTCCGCACACATCCAAAGCAGTAAGTGGCGTAAACGTTGTACCATCCCCATCGCCATAGGTCATTCGTGTACCATCCCAAAAAGCATTATTATAATTGGTGCTATAATGCACATAACTCAAAATTTTGGCGCCATTGCCATCATAACTATTCCTTGAATGGACATTTTTGTAATAATCATACGTCATCTCCGCACCCCAATGCGCATCCGTCGCCACCTCGTCTTTAGCGGCATTCACGTTATTCCACGTATTGTCGGCATCAATAAAATCAACTCCACTTGCATACGTCGTGCCCTTAGCTAAATTATACGTTTCGATGCCCGTACCCCTACCCTTTTCACGAAGCCTAAAATTGTTTGTAGCCGTGCTATCCGTTATGATTTTTTGCGAACCACTGTATTTCGTCACCGCCGTACCCTTGCTATCGCCATGCAAAATCAAATCGTTCGATGCGACAATCTCGCCGGTCTCTGCATCCACAAAAATCGACTTCCCTGCCAACGGCTCACTCGCCATCACATCAAACTGATAACAAAGTCGATGCGTACCTCCCAAAATCAACCCTTGAGCGATGTAAATCAACTTACCCTTCGGAAAATAAGTAGTATCAGGATTCCCCGTCGCCATTTGAAGCGCTTCGTTCTGACCTGCATCCTCCCAATAATATTTACTCGCTGGCAAATTCGATAATGCCAATTTCAACGCCGAAGATTCATCCAAAACCTTCTTTCCAGAAAACTGAGCTTCCGAAACAAAATCGCCATTCACGGAAAGGATTTTACCTTTTTGGGTATGAACAATTCCTATCGATAAAAAAGAAGGTATTCCTTGATAATATTGACGTACCCGATAGTGTGTTTGGCCCAAATCGTCGGAGATTTCTTGGTATTTCCTCCATTCACTTTGCGATGTGTATTTACCCAATTTCAATAAAACCACGGGCCATTGCTCGGCACTGGGTTGTTCATTTTCCTTGAAAATTACCATTTGTGGATTTGCCAAAACCCGATGCGGCATTGAGCCATTCATCAACGTTTGCGCCTTCAATCCCTCCACAACCAACAACACAAAGAACAATAACAATCCGCGAGTAACCGATTTTACCATAATCTCAAAAATACAACAAAGATTGGAAATCAACAGACAAATCGTGTAAATCCCAAAACTGAAAATACTTTTTGCAAATTTTCAAAACCAATACGTGTGTACTTTTTAATTTAATACACATCAATTAATTTTGATGTATGAACAAAATCCGGATTAACATCACCGTGAATAAAAACGTTCACGAGAGGGCCAAATTCTTTTCAGCCAAAGAAGGAAAAAGCCTAAGTGAAAACATCGAAGAGTTGCTGACGCAATACTATCAGCAGAGAATCGACACTGCAGTTTCCGAGCCAATCATCGAATACAATGAACCGAAATCGATCCAAAGATCTATCCTTGAAACAACCCTTAACTTAAATCTAGAAAGTCAACTCCAATTGCTTCAATTTGCTGAATTTCTCATTTATAAAAATTCACAGCAACAAAACAACAGCATCAAAGGCATCTTAACGGGTAAGATTTATATGTCGGATGATTTCGATGACCCATTAGAAATGTTCAAGGAGTACATGCCATGAATTATTTAATTGACACACATGTAATTATTTGGCATTTACACGAATACCATAAACTATCTAATGAGGCCAACAAAATCCTAGATGACCCAAAAATGAGTAAATTCATCAGCCAGGCATCACTCATTGAATTGTCGATCAAAATGAGTTTGGGCAAGATAACGCTCCAATGTGATTGGAATGATTTATTCTATTATTTCAACAAGGCTGGGTGGACGATCCTTCCTTTTCGCAATGTCGACTTCATTACACTGAGTTCCCTAACCTTGCATCATGGAGACCCTTTCGATCGATTGATGGCATGTCAAGCAATAAATCAAAAAATGAAATTAATTAGCAAAGACATCATATTCGACAGCTACGGAGTAACTCGGATTTGGTAATTGTTAAAAAGCGTGTCCCAAATTAAAAAAAAACTGCTTGTCCTCTTTAGAAATTGCATAATCAAATCGCAAAATGGTATTCACGTTCCACGCAATCCGCATCCCCAATCCCGATGAATGTCGATAATTGGCTTTTACCAATGCCCCTCCCAAATTATCACTCACACTACCAATATCAAAAAAGGGTACACCGCTGATGGCAAAATGCTGCTTCAAAAATCCAAATTGCGCAACACGACATCTCATTTCAACGGTATTAAACGTCATCACGCGACCTAAAAACCTTGATTGCTTGAACCCTCTCAAGGTATTGGGCCCGCCCAAGCCTTCGGTACTGCCTTCCGAACTCCATTGATCTTGAAGCTCAAAAAACGGGGCATCTTTGGATGTATGTCCGCCAGCAACCCTAACTGCCAAAATCATCGCCCGGGGATGCAATTTCAATAAATCAAAATATCCATTGGCATGGAAATATACCTTGTTGATGTTATATCTCGATCCAAAACTCTTCAAAGACAGCTCATTGGTCAACTCCATAAACCAACCCGAACTGGGATCGGTTTCCAAATCACGCGTATCGTAAATCAAACCCGTTTGAAAAAAATTGATATTGCTTTTACCCAAGCCATAGGCCAACCCTTTCGCAGCATCCTCTTGTAACATACTTCTTGGTCCGCTGGTCGCCATATTTATCTGCGCCATCTCCAAACCCACCAACGCCCGCATTTTACTTTCCCAAAATGAGCGCTCCATACTCACGTTTAGGATATATTCCGTTTTTGAATACCCATTATACATGCCCAAACCTGTCTGATTCATGAGTGATTCGTATTTGGAATAGGACAAATTTTGAAGAGGCACCTGCAAACTGTCGTTATTTGGATAAAGACTCAATCCCGACATACTCCGATTATCCCCTCCAAAATATAGCAGATTGGGATTGGTCTCAACACCTGCCTCTGCACGAAGTCGCCAAGGCGACCTACCAATGTAAGGCATATCTAAAACAAACATTAGCTCCCGTTGATTCTTCGTAGTATTGAAAACGGCGATGTCCAATTCCGCATTATAGGGTGTGTATTTGAAAAACGGATTCGATTTTTTTCCATTGAAGAACAATGAACCTTCTCCACCATAACCCAAGCCATTGATTGGATCCACGCTGATATCTGGAATTCCGGTGAGATACACCCCCTCCTTTTTATTTTGCAAATCCTCATCACTCAACTTTTTGATACTCGAAATGGCAAAGGGCAAAGTATCCGAAACAACTTGCGCCTGGAGGCCTAACCCCAAAACAAACGCGATTGTGAAAATCCAAAATTTTAATATATTCACTCCGAAGTTATACATGTAAAGTATTGAGAACAGTTGAACAAAAAAAGCCACCTGAACTCGATGGCTTTTGGTGCACGCGTAGGGATTCGAACCCCAAACCTTCTCATCCGTAGTGAGATGCTCTATCCAATTGAGCTACGCATGCATTACTTTCCTAGGCTGCAAGGGTTGGAAACAACCCCGGAAAGGGGTGCAAATATAGCAATTATTGTTGCAATTTCAAATGAATTATGGAAATTTCCATCCATATCCAAACCCAAAAACCAATCAAATACCACGCAATTTGTGTTAAATTGCGACACTGTTTATGAAAAAATCTATCGTTGTTGTAGTGGCCATCGCCTGCGCCATCGCCCCTGTCCTCAGTAACAAACCGCCTAAAAAACAAAAAGGCGCGACCCCCGCTCCCGCTGCAGAATCTGCGACACCCGGAACCGATAAACCCAAAGACAAAGCGGCTACCATCGAAAGCAAAACCAAAAATTGTGTCAAAATCGATGGGCTATTCCCTCTTTATCAAGATAGTACCGATGGCAAATTATACCTTTTGGTAAACGCCAAACAGCTGAACACAGAATTCATCCACTTTGCCTACACCGAAAACGGGGTCATTGCCGCCGGACTTCACCGTGGTCAATATCGCGATTCGCGCATCTTCAAAATCACCAAATTCTATGGCAACCTAGAATTTAGCCAGATCAACACGAACTACTATTTTAATCCGAGTAGCCCGCTTGCGAAAAGTCAAGAAGCCAATATTTCTGATGCACCCCTTGCCTTTGAAAAAATCCTCGCAGAAAACAAAAAAACCGGTGATTACCTGATCGACGCCGATGAACTTTTCTTATCTGAGAAATTGCATCAAATCAAAGAAGGCGGTCGCCCCGGCGCCGAAGGCTTCAAACTAGGTAACCTCGCCAAAGGAAAAACGCAGTATATCAAAATCAAAAACTATCCAGAGAATACGGATTTGGTAGTTCGATACGTATACGACAACCCAGCTCCTATGGGCGGTGGAGAAGATATCGCCGACCCCCGCTCTGTATCGATTGAGTTGCAACACAGCATTCTTGCCGCGCCAAAAAATAATTTCAAATCTAGACAAGACGATCCTCGCGTGGGATATTTTGCCGACCAAGTGAACGATATGACATCCCCCAACGCCACCAACTACCGCGATGTAATTCACCGTTGGGATTTGCAAAAGAAAGACCCCACAGCGCTATTGTCGGAGCCGGTAAAACCCATCGTTTGGTGGATCGAAAACACTACCCCAAAAGAATATCGCGAAACCATAAAAAAGGCCGCATTACAGTGGAATAAAGCCTTTGAACCCATTGGATTTTTGAATGCCGTACAAGTTTTTGAACAGCCCGATACCGCAACTTGGGACGCCGGCGATATTCGCTACAATGTTTTGCGATGGACCTCATCTCCCAACCCTCCTTTTGGTGGTTATGGCCCCAGCTTTACCAATCCTCGCTCAGGAGAGATCTTGGGTGCCGATATCATGTTCGAATACGTGTTCTTGACCAACCGTTATCGCGCACAAAAATTGTTTAAAACCGATGGCGGCCAGGCATTAACCCCTGCGGAAATTATCGAAGAAACTGAAAAAGAACTTCAAAACGACCAAGCTGATCACAGCCCATTCAAAGGATGCTATGCCGCCGATTGCCTGCATAACGAACACATGTTTGCTAACGCAATGCTTGCAGCTCAAGGTGCCACCGACGTGGATAAAACTCGCCTGATCAACGAATCAATTCACTACCTCGTTTTGCATGAAATGGGACATACCATGGGACTCATGCACAACATGAAGGCCTCTCAATTGCATACCCCGGAGGAATTGGCCGACCCAAATCTTACTTACAAAACAGGTTTGATTGGCTCCGTGATGGACTACCCCGCGATCAATTTAAACAAGAAGAAAACCAACGTCCAATACTGTCAGACCGAACCCGGACCCTACGATTTGTGGGCGATCGAGTATGGCTACAGTCAAGGTTTGGACGATGAAGCTGCCGAATCAGCCAGACTTAAATCCATCTTAGAAAAATGCATCGACCCCAAATTGACTTTTGGAAATGATGCCGACGATATGCGTTCACCGGGCAAAGGCATCGACCCCCGCGTAATGATCAACGATTTGTCGAGCGATGCAGTAGGTTACGGTATTGAGCGCATCGAAATGACCCAAGAATTGATGAAAAATTTGCGTGCCACGCACACAGATGGAGAAATCAGCTACCAAGCGATGGTAGGTGCTTATGCATCTTTAAGCGGCGCTTATTCTTCCATGGTGGGCATCATGAGTCGCTACATCGGCGGCGTATACGTCAACCGTCCTTACCCTAACCAAACAAATGCGCCCCAACCTTACGAGCCCATCCCCCATTTCCAACAAAAACGCGCCATGGAAGCCTTGGCGAAATATGCATTTGCGCCAAACGCAATGGAAGTGCCCTCTGATTTGATTCCTTATTTACAGCAACAGCGCAGGGGATTTGGATTTTTCGCAAAAGAAGAAGATCCAAAACTGATGAATCGCGTTTCAAGAATGCAAGCCGATGTATTGGCTCATTTGCTCAACCCAAAAACGTTGTTGCGAATTTCGGATACCAAAGAATATGGCAATCGCTATGTATTGACCGACATGATGGGTGCTTTAACCAACGCCATTTTCATGGAAGATCTAAAAAGCATAGTCAACAGCCACCGCATGATTTTGCAAGAAATGTATGTCGAGACGTTGCTCGCAGGAGCGCTTCAGGCAGAAAAAAATCCTTACGATGCGATTTCTAAAGCGGCGATGTACGGCGAAATCACGCGCATCCAAGAAATGTTAAAAGCAAATCCTGGAACTGCCGAAACCAAAGCACATCGCTCTTTGCTATTGAAAGCCATCGAGAAAGCACAGAACAATTAAATGAAAACCAACCAACTCATTGGCCTCGGCTGTTTGATGATTGCCACTACCGTTGCCCTCGGAGCTATGGGCGCACATACCCTAGAAGATGCAATTTCTGCCCGCTACCTCGAGGTTTGGAAAACCGCATCGCTGTATTTTGCGCTGAATGGATTGGGTTTACTCGCCATTGCAAACATCGCCCCCTCAATAAAAGGATTACACATCAAACTAATAATTCTAGGTTCATTCATTTTCAGCGTATCTCTTTGGATTCTTGCGCTGAATGAAATCCTATCCCCTGCCTTGCGAAAGCTCGGAGCCATCACCCCCGTGGGAGGTGTCCTCATGATTGTCGGTTGGACATTAATCGGCATCAATCTATTGCGCCGAGCGGATTAGTTCGGAATTATTTACCTGCTGGCGGTGGAATGTAATCCAATCCCTCCATCGCTGGCATCGCCGTTGGCTTCTGCCCCGGTCTAACATCCAACAACTCCACTTCAATCACCGTAATTCCATACATATCGTCGAAAGTTCCCGCCATACGAGCCAAAGAAGGATATTCCACGTTAGAAATATACATCTCAAATGATCCGCCCTTGGCAGTTTTACCAAACGACTCTTCCAATGGTGGCAACTTCAAACTCTCGATGGTTCCCATAAATGGTTTTTTGTCCTTGCGATTGTCCTGAAACACCTTGCCCTTACCATTTTTGATGATGAAATAACATAAAACGCTATCGTAAACACCAGGAATGCTTCCGCTTCCCTTCTTCAATTCTTTGTAATAACCCTTGGCAGCCAAAGGACTCACACCTTGCTCCTTGCTCAACTTCGCCAACTTATCATTGGTTTCCTTTTGCAACACCTTGATCTTCTTGTCCTGAACCCCTTGCACATAACCTTGATACACCTTGCCCATTACATCCTCTTTAATCGCCAAGCCACTGTCCTTCGAGAAACCCTCTTTGATTCCGCGCAAGAAACTACCATAGTCTAATGCGTCGATGCCTTGCTGCTTCATACGCTTCGCCGTTTCGTAACCATACACATAGCTGAAAGAATCCTCAGACGTTTTCAAATTCTTACTGGTGTCGATTTTCTCACCGCAACCGGCCAATAGACCCAAGGCCAATACCGGAATGATTAATAATTGCTTTATCATGTCAAATTATTT
>CANIZU010000038.1 GCA_947472115.1 Flavobacteriales bacterium
AAATGTTGGTGAGGGTTTCTTTAGTTTGGATAACTTCGCAATATGAGAGACGGATCAAAAGCCTTTTTAGAAAAATACCTGAATAACGTCAGCCCAACGGGGTTTGAACACTCCGGCCAATCAATTTGGTTGGATTATCTGAAGCCTTATATACAAGAAACCATCATTGATACTTATGGCACAGCAGTGGGTGTAATCAACCCAGGTCAGCCCTATAAAGTTGTTTTGGAGGCCCATGCCGATGAGATTTCTTGGTTTGTGAATTATATTACCGACGATGGCTATCTCTACGTAATCAGAAATGGTGGTTCCGACTTTCAAATTGCCCCTTCGATGCGATGCAACGTCCATTGTGAAGGCGGTCAAATCGTGAAAGGTGTCTTCGGATGGCCTGCAATCCACGTTCGTACCGATAAAAGTCCCGAAGCGAAACAAGAGAATATCTTCATTGATCTTGGATGTTCCACAAAAGCCGAGGTCGAGGCGCTCGGTGTGCACGTGGGCGCTGTCGCTGTATTTGAAGCCGATTGTTTTTGGTTGAATGAGAACTACCTGGTGGGTAGGGCACTCGACAATCGCATGGGTGGTTTTATGATCGCCGAAGTTGCTCGAATTTTATCTGAAAAGGGCGATAAATTACCATTTACATTGTATTTGGTGAATAGTGTACAGGAGGAAATTGGTTTGCGTGGGGCGGAGATGATATCAAGACGACTTCAGCCAGACGTAGCGATAATCACCGATGTAACCCACGATACGCATTCTCCTTTGTACAATAAAAAGATACAAGGCGATTGCAAATGCGGTAAAGGTGCGGTAGTGACATACGGGCCAGCGGTGCAGAACAACCTTTTGCAACATATCATTGGCGTGGCCAAAGAAAAAGAAATCGCTATCCAGCGCAACGCTGTAAGTCGCAGTACAGGGACTGATACAGATTCATTTGCTTACTCAGGAATGGGAGTGGCATCTGCCTTGATTTCCTTGCCTTTGAAGTATATGCACACCACCGTTGAAACCGTGCACGAATCGGATGTTGAGAGCTGCATCCAATTGATGTATCATTCTGTGATGTCGTTGAAAGCCGGACAACAATTTAACTACCTGTAAGTCATGCAGCTGCAAACCATGAAACGAGTTCCGGTCCCAAAAGGCAGTACTGCCTTTATGTATTTGGCTTGGCCATGGTTGAAGTTGATTTCCTTATTGCCATTTTGGATGTTGTATGGCATCTCAAACGGGATGAGATTTTTGCTCTATCATGTGTTTGGGTATCGGGTTAAAGTCGTTCGGGACAATTTGAAAAACAGTTTCCCAGAGCTATCGGACAGCGACAGAAAAACGATAGAAAAGAAGTACTATAGCCATTTATCGGATTTATTCGTTGAAACCATAAAGGGTATGTCGATTTCTGAAAAACAGATGCGTGAAAGGATGTTGAATATCGACCAACATGAGTTCGATAATTTGCATAAAGAAGGCAAAAGCGCAATCATCGTAATGAGTCATTGTGGCAACTGGGAATGGATCTGCTTGATGTCGCAAATCGTTTGCCCGCAACGCGTTCAGTGCTTGTATAAAACGTTGAGTAACCCAGGGTTCGATCGTTTGATGTTTTTGGTTCGATCTAAATTTGGCGCGAGTCCAATTCCAATGGAACAGACGCTAAGGGTTTTGGATGCTAACAAACAGGTTGTGACCGTAAACGCATTTATCGGCGATCAAAATCCGAGCTCCGGAAAAGGTGCGGCTTGGGTGGATTTCTTAGGTCAGGATACTGCCTTTATGATGGGAGCTGAGAAAATCGCAAGAAAATTGGATTGGCCGGTTTATTACTTGAGTTCCTCCAAGGTCAAAAGAGGGTATTATCAAGCGCATACGGTTCCGATTTGCTTGGATCCTAAGTCGACCAAAGACGGGGAAATTACCCAGTTGATTGCCAACCACACCGAGAAAGAAATCCTAAATCAACCCCATATTTGGTTGTGGAGTCATCGACGTTGGAAGCACAAGCGAAATGCTTCTTAATATTCGATGTATAGTTTAATTGACTATATTTAATATTCTGAATTTTAATGGGTTGAATTATTTTAAAAACGCATCAACAATTTCTTCTTTCAGGACATTAACCTCTCCAAAAGCCGCATTTTTAGGCTTTGAAACAAATTTCCTTAATGTGGCAATCACCGGAACTACTTGTTGGGTTTTGGCTTTTGAGTTTTTGGCTGCTTGCTGGGCGGCAAAGTCAATCACAGCCTGCGGAAATTCAGCGCCTTTTTTGCGTAAAATGACATGGGAACCAGCGACGTCCTTCGCGTGAAGCCAGAGATCATTCTTCTGACATAGTTTGAGCATTTGGTCGTTGGCCTTGTTATTCTTGCCAATCCAAATCGTAAAGCCCTGAAATTCAACAATTTTATAGGGTAGGGTGTCGGGTTGTTTGGCCTCCGGCTTGGCGATATTGGATTTTTGTAAAGGCTTTAATGATTTGAATTCTGTGGCAGCCAAAGCGGATTCCAATGATGACTCAATCAGTGAAAGTGATTTCTCCGTGGTATTTACCTGATCTTGTAATTTGGAAATTTCAATGGCCTCATTTTTCGCCTTACCGTAGTACTTTTTTGCATTTTCGGGTGCATTCAATTCGGGATTAAGCTTGATCCAAATGCGTTGATCGGTGTAATAATCCGTAACGAGGGCTTTGGTAAGTCCTGGTTTTATGGAATGTGCGTTGGTTAAAATCAAATCGCCAAGCTCCTTGTTGCTCCTTCGTGTCTCTATGTCGGCTAGTCGCTTCTTAGCCTCTCCTAGAATCTTTTTTAGGTGTTTGGCCTTCTTTTCTAAGTTGCTGGTAATATTATGCTTGGCTTGGTCGAAATAGTATTTTCTGATGTACCGCAATTGTACATCAACCAACGTTGCTATTGAGAAAGGTTGATTGTCGATTTGTACCGGGCTAACCTTTACCCCGGCAGGTAATTCAATCGGCTGAACCTCTTGCAAGGGCTCAAACTTTCCATGATTTTCCGTGATGTCCGGATATTGAAAGTCCCAATCTGATTTTTGCGATAATCGAAATATCTGCAATGTCTCAGAAGATTGGGGCTTTCGCAATAATACGTTTCCATATTTGCCAAAACCCTTAAACCACAATTCCATGCGGTTGCTAAAGACGATGCAAATCCATCGATCAGATGGGTTATTGACAATCTTAAAAATGGGTTGATTCTCGATTTCCTTGAACTGTACGATGCCTTTACGGTAGTCGTTGCTATCAAATATGCGATCGCTCGTTAAAATCATCAAATGACCATCAAGAAATTTGACCTCAAAAGTGATATGTGTTTCTCCGCTGCTAGCAAATCGTAAATAGAGCGTGTCTTTGTCGAAGCTCAAGGCCCCCTCAAAACAGCCATCCTTGAATGCTTCGCGCAAATGGTCTGCCCATGCATTGTAAATCCAATTCGCGCTAAACATGGGGCGAATTTCGGTAATAATTATGACTTGGGTCGTAACAAAGTGACAGACGATGATAAAACGCGTTTTGTCTGGTGATTTCCTTTGAATTCAACTACAACAGCATAGACTCCTTCCGGGCAGGGCTTACCCGCAGAATCACCATTCCAGCGCTGTGATATTTTGGTACTTTCAAACACAATTTCACCCCAACGGTTCATAATGTATACTGTGGTTTCTGTTGCGCCATAAAGCTGACAATCCAATTCATCATTGATTCCATCGCCATTCGGCGAAAAAGCATTGGGTATGAATGCGAAAATCGTATCATGGTAACAGATTTCCTCCCAAGCAGTATCCTTACAGCCACCGTAGTTTTCGATGGCTAGCATGACTCTGTAAGTGGTTTCTAATCCATCGAAAGTATGGGTTGGATTAGCGAATGGATCAAATAAACTCGACTTCCCATCGCCCCATTTCCAAATACCGCGAGTGCCGCCAGCACTTTGGTTGATGAATGTCGCCGTTTGGTCCAAGGGTGTTAGGCATTCCGTGTTGAAGCTCTTTTGTATTGTAAAACCAGCCTGTATCGCTTGATAGCCTGGGATTTCAACTGTGGTATCGCCAAAGCAACCCGTTTCATTGTCGGTAATCGTCACGCGATAGCGATTGTCGGCCGGAGCAATTAAAGTATCCTTTTTATAACTTGGATCATGAGACCATTTCGTTTTGTATGGATTTCCATTGCCCAATTTTACACGAGCCCAGCCGTTCAAGCCTCTACAAACGGTATCGCTGACCGAGGCAATACTCCAAATCCTCGGATAAACGTAGATTTTGGCAGTATCTGCCGCGTTATCCGAACAGCCATCGCTACCGGTAATAATTAAATTGCCGTTTTGGTTTCCTATATAAAACGTTTTGAGACCATTTTGTCCATGCGACCAGTTGATTTTTTGATTCGCAACGATTCCGCCACTTATCAACGCATTTAGTATTAGGATGGTTCCATAGCAAACACTGTCATTTCGTGGTGTTACGGATACGGAAAGTGGCGAATTGACAACAAACGACATGCTGTCCTTGGTTGCGCAAGCGTTTAAACTGAGATTGTAATAAACTTTGAGGTTTCCTAGTCGCGCCAATTTGGGATTGATGTTGGCGCCGATTACGCCGGTACCATAGAATGTGCCGCCTGCGGGTTGTGCTTGTAGTGCAAATAACGAATCCTTAGAGCAGAAGAATGTCGGCGAATTAAATTTAATATTCAGCACAGTATCTACGACGATGTTAACGGTATTTAGACAGCCGGAAGATGAACGGTAATTGATGACCTGTTTACCCATTCCCGCCTTAGAAGGGGAGAATATTCCCGTTGAATTGGTGATTCCAGTGCCCCAGAAAATACCTTTAGTATCTTTTTTATATAAAGTTATAGGTTTGTCAATCAGACATATAGATGTATCTAATTGAATTAATGGTTTATTTCTTACTACAACGAGTAATGTATCGTCGCAACCTTTGGATGAATAGATGATTTTGAATAACCCAGGTCCTGTAATTTGTGGGTTGAATGACTGTTTTTTGACCACGCCCAGCCCTGTCCATATTCCACCGGCGATGGAAGTGATAACACCTTTATTTTTGATTAAAGAGGTGGTGTCTTCTTGACAAAAGAATAGGGTATCAGGCTGAAGAATTTGATTATTAATGATGTACACAAATTTTTTGTCCTGGCATCTAGGTGTTGTGAGTGTTAATGTATCAATGTTTGGTTTTCCTGTTTTCCACCACGATGGATCATAAATGTTGCCTAGGCCATTGATTCCTTTGCCTTTCCATGAGTAATTGTTATTGGGGCGGAAAGATTTGAGCGTTTGCTTACCTGCAGAAGGACAGAATGTATCGTTGAGGCCTGCATCGCTAGGTAAAACGGTGAGTCGGGTTGTATCTCGACATCCATTTACTGAGATATAGAGGATATTGTAGTTTTTAGGCCCACCCATAAGTGAGGGTTCATAGGTGCCGTAGTAATAATTGGTTAACCCCGAAAAATATTGAGGAAAGAGTCCTATGGGCGCGAACTTTAGTTTTGCATTTACTACAGATTCGCATATTGTATCGAATTTAGGAACCACGATTGCTTGAACGTAAACGGTTTTCAATGATGTGCAACCTTTCCATGTGTAGGTGAGTGAATATTTTCCGGCGGTATCAGGCTTGAAAATCCCGGTAGTTGTTGTCTTTGGACCCGACCACGTACCTCCTGCAGGTCCATACCAATAAAGGGGGATGGCAGATTTACTCGGACAAAACATATTTTCCAAGTTCCAAGGGGCCCAAACAGTTACGATTACTGTATCTGTGCAACTTCCTATTTGATACCAAACTTTGGTTGCTCCATAAACCAAACTCGGCTTAAACTCACCTGTAGCACCATTAACAATTCCCGGACCTTTCCAAGTTCCACCGGCAGGTGTAGCTCTAAGTTTGAAAATGTTGTTATAATAGCAGACCTCTGTATCCTGCTGAGCCGACGGCGGTGCAAGAACTACGATGTCAATTGTGTCTGATGCAGGAGTAGAAGTGCCGTCCTGCACTTTTACAATGTATCGCTGATTGCTAGTTAAACATTTGTTAAACGGGCCTTTGCCACTAAGTGACGATGGTGTCCAGTTGTAAGTGTATTTACTACTATCTCCTCCTGTTGCTGAAAGAGTGATTTTAATACAGTCACCTCTGCAAATAGTGTCTTTATCGCTTTTTAAAGATACAACAATTGGGCAGTTGGTAATGGAGAATTTATAGACAGTAGTGAGGGGGTATATGCTATCGCAAAAATCCCGATATCCATGTTTATGGGTTAACGTATACTGACCGTTTAAATTCAGTCCACTCTGAGTTTTGATCTCAATCAACTGTGTCATTCCTTTACTACAATTTATCGCAGTTATCTTTTTGATGCTAGGGTTACTAGGGCCACTTAACGAGGTGTTGCCAATTGAGATGGAATCGCAAGGCATGGGCTGATCCAACACGAATCGAAATATAGAATCTTTGCAATTGGGGGTAGCTATTAATGGGCTCGGTTGTGAAAATTTCACTCTTGATGGCGCAATCATTGTAATAATGACTTGAGCCTTCCATCCGCTGCACGCAATACTTTTATCCGATTTGAAATGAAGTGTGATGGCGCTATCTTTTGAAACTACTGTGCCCGGGCCAGAGTTACCACTCCATTTTCCAATCAGCGATGCGCTTGTGTCTTTCCCATCAAATATTCGCAAGACATCATTGTCTTTTTCGGTGCAAAAATTTGAGAATTTAAGAGTGATTGATTTGGCACCGGGAATACTAAGGGTTAGAGTGGTATTTTCATTGTGATCGTAATCGATTTTATTCATTCCCGCATCGGAGTCTGTAATACTACCTCTGCAAATCCTAAATATGCCATTTTTCTGCTTTAGGATCGTTTGAGAGTGTAGTACTGTACAAATCAGACCCATTACCAAAGCGATATGTTTTGCTCGAAGTCTCAAATGTAAATTACCTACTTATAGAGATGGTTTTAGTTTCCAATGTGTTGCTCCAATGCTGCATACGATCCTTAATGCGCAATCTAAATCTGGTTGTCTCTGAGGTGCCGGAACCAAGTAAAAATACATTTTTCAAGGTCACTTTAATCGTTCCATGAATATTGACTTTTGTTCCAGACGGTGCTAAGGGTCTTACTTGGTAAAAATCAGCTTTGGCGAAACGAACATCCTTGATTTCCAAAGAAAGTGAATCGGCATTGTCGAAACCCAAGTCCCCGTCGCCATCCGCATAATCAAATGCAATAACAACAGTATCCGTAAATTGCTTAAATGATGTCTGGTTTAATGTGATTTTCGAAATGACAGGTTCGGGATCGCCAGTATAAAATCGTTCAGGCTTGCAACTAGAAAATACAACGAGTAAAAACAGGATTTTAATGGTTCTTTTCATGGTTGGATTTAATAAAATTTTACCGCGCAATAGGTTTTCAAAAAGAACATGCTATTGATATTGGGTATTGTATAGTCTTTGTTTTTTGCATCGCTAATGGTAATTCTAAACCAAACGACATCGTATTTTATGTTTGTGCTACCATCGTAAGAGAAATACCACAGGTAATCGCAATTGCTAGAGAATAAACCACTTAACGTTTTGTTGGTCCCTTTTTTTAACGATTGTTCTTTGTTAGGATCAAATTTTGCTGGATCTGTTGACCAATTGATGGTGGCATTGGTGAGATTACCGATTGCCGTGTTATCGTCGCTCAATGAAAACCATAATTCGAAATTACTTCCTGCCGATGCCTTAGCAACTTCGTATTTTCCAGCGCGAGGAAGTGGATTGCCATTTTGTAAAACCTGTAATCCAAGCAATTGAGGCGGAAAATCTATAGTAGTAGGGGTTCTGCCCAGCCAGTCTTTGGCACCGTCATTGATCCAAGCGTTGACACGAGTTACCCAGCTGTCTTTTTCGATAGGATATTTACTCGTAGGTTCGAGCGACAGCGGCATTATTCCCGAATTGCCATTTAGATCCGTCTTCATTCGATAGGGAAGCATACTACTAGATGCGTTTTTAGGAATGACTCTGGTTAGATAACTCCCAGCGATGTCTTTTTTAATTACGGGTTGCTGCACCAAAGAGTAATAACTGCTTTCAACGGTAGTGAAATTGGGCTCAAAATTGCCATCATGGCAGCCACTATTGGCGCAGGTAGGTTTGAATAAGCCAGCATGTAGTCCCTCAATGGTACTGTAATTCCAGGTGTCTTTTAACACAACAATAGTATCCTTACTGTTAGGGAATGGATTTTCAATAGGACCTCCATTGTTTTTACACGATGAAGTAATAAATAAAAGTGCAATCACAATGATTGTTAGTAATCTTACATACCACAATGGTCTCATCAAATTATTAATTCCGATATTTATAAAATCACATTTCACCATTGTTCATATTTCCCTCAAATTCTGTTGTAAAGACTTTTCGCCAGTGGATCAATAAGTCCGGCATTGGTGACGGGATCTAAAATTCCGAATATATCGGCTATAGTTGGTGTAATATCTGTTAGTCTGCCAACGGGTTGGGTTGCAGCACCAATACGTAAATTGGGGACGCCTTTTCCAAGCATTACACTCCAAACGCGATGCGCATTTGCATCGCTGTGATCGTAGGAAACCCAATCATTTTGGTCTAAAATGGGGTTAGGGGTTTCATTACGGCCACATTCTGGCGCCACGATCATGATTGTATTACCACTCATCTCAGGAATGTTATTTTGAATGTATTGCCACAACCAGCCAGTTATATGATCCGCTCTATGTAAACTTTTAAGATAACCCGTGAAATTGCTATGACAACTATCAACTCCGGAAATATTAACCGCCAACATTTTTGGCTTAAATTCTCTTAAAACTTCTGCTGCATACATAACGTTTTTTGCATCACCCGAGTTTGAAACTGGTGGTGCTGCCAATTGGCCCGCTTGTTGTTTTTCAAAAACACTTTTAATAAAATCCTTTATTCGAGTCTTCTCTTCGTCAGTATTGCTAATGCTGGTGATTTGATCTTTTGTCAAAGCAAAGCTTTGATCTAGAAAGTTCTTCATGAAATACATGGGTTCTAAATCTGTCCTACTGTATGTTTTTGAATTACCTAGTATTTCTTTTCCATATGAACTAAACGTTACAGGTGCAGCAAACATATTCGCTCCATAATTTAATCCGTAATCTTTATGGTTGCTAGAATTTAGTAATGGTGTAGAATTCCCAATCCCATTGGCTATAAACCAAGTGTCTGTGGCCTTAAAACCTGCATGTTTTCTTAGATATTCAAAAATAGTGGGGTAGGCTGGCCTTACCTTAAGCCCTTGGCTGTAGCCAACATTTCCAGTGAGTAATGTATTTAATCCAACATAATGTCCAGCACTTTGTGCCTTGACTTCAGGGAATAATAAGCCTGATTTCTCCATACTTTGAGAAAGCAATTTGGGTATGGGCTCAGAACCATCGGGCATCCCTGGAACATCAGTTCCATAAGCGATTTTTTTTGTTGGGGCATCACCTTCAAATAAGTTGGGCATAATGTTACCTGCCGCACCAAATACCCCTTGGCTATCCTCCAAATATCTGCCCAATATACTCTCTTGTTGACGTACGCCACCAGCAAACATGACCAAAACAACATGGTCGGCCTTTTGACTGCCAGATTTAGCAAACAACCGACCCGAAGGCAGGATGTAAGGCGCTAGGATTCCACCGCCAAGTGCAATACCCGATTTGGTTATAAATTTCTTTCGATTCATTGATTCTAATTAATAGTATTGATACTCGTCGCTCGTAGCAAAAGCTGTGTAAACCATCTCAACACTTACAGCACTGTTCTTAGTAATGTATTGTTTAAAAAATGCCTTCTCACCTTCACTAGGATATCGTAAATAAAACCGTTTGTAGGTGTTGGTTACAAAGGATTCAATGTCCTGTCTCATTAATATATTGGTTGGCATTTGAATACTTCCTGTATTGAAGTAATTACTTAGGAGCATCTCACTCGCCACATCTTGGTCTCCAATGGAATAAAGTACGTTTTGCGTTTTATAGAGCTGATTGGGTGAAATTGGTGATTGATAAAGATTTGTATATAAGATGGATATGTACTCCGCATCATTCTTTTTCTTCGTTTTACGACTCTTGTCCTCATAAACATTTGCGTTTTCAAGTCCAAAGCCAATATGTTGCTGCTTCTTGCAACTGCCATAAAGACAAATAAAAAGAATCATACCCAAAAATTTATTCAAATTGTGCATATTCGTCGGTGATTAAAATGTTTTCTAATATTTCTTCGATACGATGATTGTTGATAAAAGGAAAGAATAGTTTTGATACTTCTGCTGTTGATGGCTCTCGTTGAACCATCACATAATAAAACCAGCGAATCTGACCTTCATGAAATGCATCTGACTCGGTGAGCACTTGACAAAATTCGCTTTTATTAGAGGCCCAACGTCCAAATAGTGATTGGGATGAATTTTTCTCAATAATATCATAGGCTCTTTTGAATTCATTAATACTCGGTTTCCTTAGTAAAACATTGTCAAATGCTGCATTCACGAAATTGAAACTATTCATATTTATCTGGTCATAGATACTGTTATGAATCATTGTTTCAACCATTTTTCTATAATCGATTTTATTCTTTTTGAAATCACTTCTACTATCTAGTAACTCCGAATATTGTTTGCGTTGGTCAAACCATTTATAAATTAATACGGAGTCACCTCCTTCTCGGATCCTCTCAAAATAAATGGCTTCATCTAAAAAACCTTTGAACATATTTATATCCACATCCGATGCCCCTTCCAGAAATCTGGCTTTGGAAATATCGTAAATTCTTTGTGCAAATGCGTGTCGATAGGAGGAGTCACCCACATGATAAGTTGTATCAAACAAAAGCGTCTTAACCAAACGTCTTCTGCAACTATCGTGTAAATCGGCGCGTTTTAATTGGGCGGTGAAGCTATCTCTTTCCCTGTTTGTTGATTCTCTTCCCAATAAATCGATGAACATTCGCTGTACATAATTTTCAATACGTAATGTGCTGATGCTCTTGTACTTGGGAAGTTTGTTGTTGTTCAGATCGATATTTTCTGATTTTGTACAAGCGCTAAGGAACGATATGAGAATAATTCCCCAAATCATAGGCTTTATACGATTATTCAGCGTTGGCATTAGTCAAAAGTACATTTAAGTACATTGATTTCCAAGTTTATGACGTTCGTCATTTTTATGAGCGCTTGCTTTTAATTAGTTTCGTGGCATAACAAGACAATTATGCCATTTTATCATAAATCTGGACAAATCCCTGCAAAGCGCCATACGCAATTTCGCAAATCCAATGGAGAGTTGTATTCCGAGGAATTAGTGAGTACTGAAGGTTTTAGTAGTATTTACTCGTTGGTTTATCACTGTCATCCACCCACATTGGTAAAGGCTATGGGCAAACCCTACAGCGTAGAACCCAAAGTCGCTGTTGAGAAAAATATGCAGCATCGTAGCTTCTTGACCTTTAAGACGAAGCCAGAATCGGATTACATCAAAAGTAGAAAAGTTCTGTTGATGAATTCGGATGTGCAAATGGGTAGCGCAGCACCTACAGAGGGGTTTTCTGATTATTTCTATAAAAATTCAGATGCCGATGAAGTGCTATTTATCCATGAAGGTACCGGAATTCTTAAAACCATTTACGGAAACATCGACTTTGAGTATGGAGATTATTTGGTGATTCCGAGGGGTACAATTTATCAATTGCATTTTCACGATGAAAACAATAGAATATTCTTTGTCGAATCGCCTACTCCCATTCATCCACCCAATCGTTACATGAATAAAAGCGGACAGCTGATGGAGCATTCACCTTACTGTGAAAGGGATATCAAGTTGCCCACGGATTTGGAAACCCACGATGAAATGGGAGAGTTTGAAGTCTTAATTAAAAAGCAAGGCATGATTTGGCCTTATACCTATGCAACGCATCCGTTTGACGCTGTTGGTTGGGATGGTTACTTGTTCCCTTATGCTTTTAGCATTCACAATTTTGAACCAATTACCGGTCGTTTACACATGCCACCACCAATTCACCAAACCTTTGAAGGTCGGAATTTCGTGATTTGCAGTTTCGTGCCCCGCATGTATGATTATCATCCGTTGTCTGTTCCGGCGCCCTACAATCATAGTAATGTGGATTCAGATGAAATTCTCTATTACGTGGCCGGAGATTTTATGAGCCGAAAACATGTAGAACGCGGTATGATTTCTTTGCATCCAAAAGGAATTCCGCACGGACCACACCCTGGAACCGTAGAAAAGAGCTTGGGTAAAAAGTTTACCGAGGAACTCGCCGTGATGATCGACCCATTTCATCCCTTGATGATTACCCAAGAAGCGATGGATATGGAAGATCCTGCCTATTGGAAATCTTGGGTAGAATGAATTAACTTTGGTCTTAAATGACAAAATACCTTCTTGGCGTTTGCACG
>CANIZU010000039.1 GCA_947472115.1 Flavobacteriales bacterium
ATGCACCGCCATTAACTGGAGCACCCAAATTGTCGCCTCGCTGCCAACCCTTTCCATCCAATTGACTCACATATAAATCACAACTTCCCAATCCACCCGGCTGATTGCATCGGGTATAATACAGCGCGGAACCATCGGCTTTCACGCTCAACGTCCCTTCGTTTTCTGGGGTATTGATATTACCCGGTGCCGAATAAGCCTTGCCCCACAACGAATCTTTGAGGTCGCTCATGAAAAAATCCTCCTGCAAAACCGCATTCCCTGAGCCACCCAAACGACGGGTGAATACAAAACGATTCCCCGAAAACGGCATACCCGGCCAATATTCATCCACTGGGGTATTGATGGCGGGTCCCATGTTTTTGATTTTTAAATTTTCGGCAATATTGACATCGCTCATGGCAGTTTGAACACTGGCTTTTAATCGAGCCGCCTTTTCCTTCAACCGCACCGAAGCCCCGTGTTTTACAGGGACAAATGATGTCATCATGGGAACGCTATCAAACTTCGACAAAATTGCGCTTGCCTCTTTTAAACGTTTATTTCGATACAAATACTCCCCGTAATAGAAGTACATGGGCTGAAACTGCGGTGCCACTTTCAAACACTGCTGATAGGATTTACTCGCGTTTTGCGTATCGCGCATGGCCTCATAAACAGAAGCTTGCAATGAATAGGCATCGGCATAGGAAGGATCAATCTTGATGGCTTTTTTTGTCAGACCCAACGCATCCGGAAATTCCGCCAGATTAAAAGCCGTAAATGCCGCATCCAACTGCTTTTTCGCTTTCGGATTCTGCGCAGCCAATGGCGCAAAAAAAAGGAGCCCAACAAGGATCAATGAAAGGGTCTGATAAAACCCGGAATTCAATATTGAATAGGATTGAATCCTAGCGAAAGGGATTTTAAATCCGCCCTTACAAACCGCCCGGAATGTACATTTCAAACCCATAATTTCATCCCTTAAACGGCCTATTTCCATTTCAATGTCTTGATTAAATGCAACACATCGGCTTCTACAAATTGATACACCGGCGCGATACTGTCCGACTCGGTATGATTGTTAAAATACAAGGCACCACGCAAAAAATGAGAAGCGCTATCGGTGACATAAAAGTTGAAATTTGTAGCCGTATTCCCTTGAATACTAAACACTAAGCCTTTGGCCAATGGATTCAAAAACTGGGTTGGCCTTTCCACAATATCGTCCGCTTTTTGGATGTGCTTATTCACCAACTTACGCGTATCGTACATCAAACTATCAAACAGATTCCACTCGTTGAACTTGTAATAGGTCATGTGCAGGGTGACATCTAAATTCGGGAATTTCAAATTATACCATCCTGGCGTATGCACCCCGCCTTGATTCGTGTCGGGCACAAGTTGTGAATACGAGGGAATTTCAAAACTCATTGGCAGATCGCTGGGCGATGCAAGGCCGTATGATTTTGCCGGGAGCGACATTTTAGGATAGGCTTTCGGCTTGGGGACGTAGTCCGTGTTGCCGCCGCCGCAGGCGGCGGCAACCACCAACACAAGAACGACAACCATCAGCAATGAATTATTCCTCACCCTCGTAAAATCAATCCTCAACCCCATGGAATTTCTCAAAACTCCATTCAGCAATGAATTATTCCTCACCCGCATGCGATTCCTCCATTGTTATCTTAATCTTCTTCACCCTCCGCATGTCCGCCGATTCAACCCTAAACCTCACCTTCCCCACCTGAACCTCGTCGCCCCGCTTCGGCATCCTTCCCAATCGCTCACTTACCATCCCGCCCAAACTATCACTCTCCAACTCTAAATCATCAAACATATCCATCGGCAACTCCGTCTCACGAATGAAATCTACCAACAAAACCTTCGCCTCAAATACCCAAACGCCATTACCCATCTCCACAAACGCCTGCTCCTCGTCATGATCAAACTCATCCTGCATATCCCCAAATACCTCCTCCAAAATATCCTCCATCGTAATCATACCACTCGTCCCCCCAAATTCATCCACCACAATCGCCAAATGGTTGTGATTTGTCCGCATCTCCTGCAACGTATCGTCAATCGTCTTGTTCTCCGGAATAAAATACGGCGCCTTCACAAACTGCTGCCACGCAAAATCCGTACCCGCGTCCAAATGAGGAATCAAACTCTTGATACTCAATACCCCCACAATCGCATCCACCGTTTTGTCGTATACCGGCATCCGCGAAAACCCTGCCTCACGGATCACGCCGAGCAACTTGTGAAAATCGACATCCTTCGCCACTGCTGTCATATCCACCCGAGAACGCATAATCTGCTTCACCTGAATCGTCCCCATATTGACAATCCCCTTCAAAATCTCCTTCTCCTGCTTCGCATCGTCCTCGTCGGTTGCCATATCAATTGCCCTCGATAACTCTTCCGGTGTTAACTCATTCGCCCTCACTTTCACCCTGCGCTCCAACACCGAACCAAACTTCACCAACAAGTGGGTGAATGGCCACAAAACCCAAGTAAATGTGCGCATCGGATACACCAGAAAACGCGCCGATGAACGATAATGCTGCGTCGCGAAAACCTTAGGCATCACCTCGCCAAATACCAAAATGATAATCGTCACCACAATCGCCTCCACAAAGAACTTTAACCAGGGCAAAGCCTCTAAATCAAACAATTTCTCCGTCAGCAAAATGCTAATCAGAACAAAAGCCACATTAACCAAGCTGTTTAGCAACAAAATGGTAGCTAACAAATGCTTGGGCCGCTCCAAAATCGATAAAATCATTTTCGATGCCACCGTCTTATCATCCCTCAAATCCTCCACATCACTGTCGCGATGCGAGAAAAATGCATTCTCAGACCCTGCGCAAATCGCAGCAATCAACAAACACAGTAACATGATTAATACATACACCGTAATCTCCGGTGCGTCAGCCATGGTCACCGTTTTCACGATGCTCATCAACATAAATTGACCCGTGGGCCCAGGTTCATCAATACTCATAACCAGCATTAAAATGGCAGTTCCTCATCCTGTACATCCGATCCACCATCCAAAGAATTGGGACCCTCTTGATGAAACGTTTCTGAAGAATGGCCTTCATTGCCCTGTTCACGGTTTCCGCCTTCCTCAGACCTACTCGTTAGCATCGAACCCATCATTTGAAAAGTGCTGACGCGTATTTTGCGGGCCTGACGTTCTTGTCCGTCCGCATCAGTATATCGATCGGTACGAATTTTACCCTCCAAATAGAGCAAACTACCCTTCTTTAAATATTTTTCGGCCGTTTCCGCCTGCTTATCCCACATCTCCAAATTGTGCCACTCCGTACTCTCCAGCCGTTGCCCGTCCTTGGTATAATAATCATTGGTTGCTAATGTTACATTGGCCACAACCCTGCCATTTTCTAGTCTGCGAACCACGGGATCCTTTCCCAAACGGCCCAATAAAATAACCTTGTTAATCATAGTACACTGTTGTTGAAATCGCTGTTGAACAATTTTATATAGTAAATTTAATCATTTTTTCCATCAAACGATGCAAGGGCAGGCGTTGAATTTCTTCCAAATTGCACCATTGCCATTCCACCGGTGATACAAACTTATCCTCCGAAATGCACAAATACCAACACGTAGCGTAAATTGTTTGATGCGTTAGCTGATGCGTAAACGTTCTCTCCGATAAAACTAAAAAATTATCCACAACACCCGCAGTAGCCAAAACCGCGTCCAAATCCATCCCCCCATCCGCACCCTCAACCATAGGAAACTCAACCAATCCCTGCCAAATACCCTGTTTTCTTGGCGATGCAAATGCCCAGCGATCCCCCTGCCGAATGCACAGATAATAAAAGTGCTTGGCGATGGGTTTTTGCTTTTTTACCACAACCGGAATTTGCTTTTGTAATTGTTGCAAATGAGCCGCGCATACCTCGGCGAGCGGACAAATTTCGCAACGCGGATTCTGCGGCAAACAGATTGTTGCCCCAACTTCGATCATCGCCTGGTTAAAAATATTTGGATCTGCCCCCTGAATCGCATCAAAAAGTAGAGAAAAAAGAGATTTTTCGAACGCCGAAGTGTGAATTGCATCGTATAAACCGAACAATCTGGCCCCAACTCGCTTCACATTTCCGTCGATTGCAGGCACTTTTTCACCAAAAGCGAACGAAGCGATGGCCGCCGCCGTGTATTTACCCACACCCCGCAAACGCAAAATGTCTGTGTAAGTAGACGGAAATACCCCTCCAAACTCATCCATAACCTGCTTGGCCGAAGCATGCAAATTGCGCGCCCGAGAGTAATATCCCAGCCCCTGCCACAGCTTCAAAACCTCCTGCTCGGAAGCCTCCGACAAGGCAGAAACATTGGGCATAGCGACAATAAACCGCTCGTAATAACCGATGCCCTGAGCCACCCGCGTTTGCTGTAAAATCACCTCCGAAATCCATATTTTGTATGGGTCATTGGTATGTCGCCAAGGAAGATCCCGCGACTCAAGATTGTACCATCTTGACAAAGTTTGGATAACTCTTTGCATAAACTTTGGCAAAAGAACGGCTTTTGTATTTTTTTTGCACTTCAATTCTTATGACAAAGTCAGAAATCGTTAACGAAATTGCAGTGCGCACCGGATTAGAGAAGACAGCGATTGCCGAAACAATCGACAACTTCTTCGTTGTTGTTAAAAATTCTATGGTATCAGGTAGCAATATCTACCTCCGTGGATTTGGAACTTTCGAGCTCAAAATGCGAAAGACCAAGGTTGCTCGTAACATCAAACGCAATACAAGTTTGATAGTACCTGCCCACCATGTTGCCCGATTTAAGCCAGCCAAAGAATTTGCCGCCCAAGTAAAGGAAAGCAAAATTTTGGCCGATAAGCTCTAATCTTCTTTACCTACCTTTGTCGCGTGGGAAATTCTAACCTCCGCGTATGGATTCTAGTTGCCGTCTTAGGACTGCTGGGTGTGGTATTGGTTGTGAACCGATGGAAATCTTCTTCGTTCACCCCAACCGCCGCCGCCGATCAAATGCCTAGTGGAATGCCAGGTATTAAAAACGATGGGTTACCCCAGCAACCTATCACACGGATAGAATTCCTAAACGCCGTCTTCGAAAAAACAAAACCTAGTCCACTCGTGGCTAGAGTCCTAACCGCGAAAGCCGGAACCTACCCCAAAGATTCTTTGGTGGCCGCCCTGGTATGGGCCGAAGAAACAGAAAATGCGCCCCTGATTGCGTTGCTCAATGCCGATCTCTTCGAAAGCAAAATGAGCGATGCCCCCCAGGAAGAAATAGCGCGAAACCTAATTTTCGCAGGTGCCGGCGCCATGGAAACCCCTACACAGTCGGCCTATTTGTTTCAGTTAGGTAAAAATTACATCGACAAAGGCCTTGCCGCCAATCCAAACAATGTACCGCTCCTGAACGCGCTTATCGTCTATCAAAGCGAGTATCTAAACGCCCCAATGCAGTTTCTAGGCACCCTGAAAAATGCCCTTAAAGCCGATTCTACCAACATCGAATTGCACTTTATCCATTTAAATCTGCTAAAAAAGTCACAACAGTGGCCAAAAGCACTGAAAAAATGCGAAAAATTGATATCTTTGCAACCCCAAAATCCTCGATGGCTGTTCGAAATGAGCGATGTCTTCGGTGTAATGGGAGATTCTGTCAATGCAAAGGTTTACCTCAATTTGGCAATCAAAACACAAAAGTCAGTTCAATAAATTAAAACTATAAGATATGCCAAGCGGTAAAAAAAGAAAACGTCATAAGATTGCCACGCACAAGCGTAAAAAACGTCTGCGCAAGAATCGTCACAAGAAAAAATAAGTTGGTTCTTCCACTATAACACGGCATTTTGTCCAACGAATTAATCATACAAAAAGGTTCGTCGGGGGTTGAAATTGCACTGCTATCGAACCGCAAACTCATAGAATTTCACCGCGAAACAGCCGGAGACGGCTTTCAAGTGGGCGATTTTTACTTGGGTAAAGTCAAAAAGATTTCTCCATCACTCAATGCTGCCTTTGTTCACGTGGGCGGCGAAAAAGATGGCTTTTTAACGTATTTCGATCTCGGCCCTAATTTAACATCCCTTCGAAAGGTGGTCAAATCGGCTATCGCTGGTCATCCGCGTGCGGCCGACCTCGATCAGTTTACCATCGAAGAACCCATCGTCAAAACCGGAAAAATAGGACAAGTCCTTAAAACTGGTGAGCCCCTGCTCATCCAAGTTATCAAAGAACCCATCGCCAACAAAGGCCCTAAGGTTACCTGCGATATCTCTATCCCCGGACGCTACTTCATCCTCGTACCCTTCCAAAATACCATCTCTATCAGTCGGAAAATTGGCAACCCCAAAGAAAAAGCCCGCCTGAAAGACCTAGCCAATAGCATCCGCCCACACAACTTCGGCGTAATCATACGAACCGTGAGCGAAGGCGTTGCCATCGAAGAACTCGATAAGGACATACGCGATCTGGTGAAGAAATGGAACGATCTGATTCGCGGACTAAAAAATGCACCCCTCTCCAGCAAAGTACTCGGTGAAGGTAATCGCCTGCAAACCCTGCTCCGCGATATCCTCAACGATTCCTTTACCCAAATTGTAACCAACGATGCAGAAATTCATGCAGCCGTTAAGGAAACACTGGGCAAATACAATACCGACGCTGAGAAAATCCTTAAACTCCACCAAGGAAAAAATAGTCTTTTCGACCAGTATAACGTCAACCGCCAAATTCAAGCTAGCTTCGGTCGCAATGTACCGTTTAGCGGCGGCGCCTACCTCGTCATCGACCATACAGAAGCCCTTCACGTTGTAGATGTCAACTCCGGTAGCACCTCTTTCGACCAACAAAATCGAGAAGAAAATGTGCTTAAGGTGAACCTCGAAGCCGTTGATGAAATTGCACGTCAAGTGCGATTGCGCGATATGGGTGGAATTATTGTCATCGATTTTATCGACATGCGCGATCCCAAGAAGAAGAACGAATTGTTCACCGCTTTGAAGGCCGCCATGAAGACAGATCGTGCACGACATACCATCCTGCCGATGAGCAAATTTGGTTTGGTACAAATTACCCGCGAACGCGTGCGTCCCGCCACCGAAATTGCCACCCAAGAAGTTTGCATCAGTTGCAATGGAACCGGCAAAATGGACTCAAGCGTACAGCTGTTGGATCGCATCGAAAACGAAATCAACTACCTGTGGGAAAACATGAATCAAAAGCAAGTCACCTTGCGCGCCAATCCATTGATTACCAACTTCTTTAAGCAAGGCATGCCCTCTTTAAGAATGAAATGGTGGCTCAAGCATAAGCACTGGCTAAAACTTCAGGCCGATCCTTCTTTGTCGCTGACCGCCTATCAATTGGAAAACGACCTCAAACAGGTGGTAAATCAAGAGGCGTAAGGCTACAAATTCATCCCCCGCGGATTCTAAATTCCCCCGAATTTCATGGTTCTGATTGTATGATTACTTATACAGTTATAAGTCTTGGTTGCATTTTTCCGTAAACTTACTTTGGCGCAGTTGCGATTTTCCGTAATATCGAAGTCCTAAACCCACTTACTTTCGGAACATGAAAAAATTCATTACCCTTTTTCTTACCCTATCCCTTGTACTTACTACTTGGGCGCAAAATCAAACGGTGCGCGGAATACTGCGCGACAAAGAATCTCAGTCCGTAATTACCGGTGCCAAAATTTTCTTCGAAGGCCCCGTCACCAACCCACCCGCCTCGTTCGAAACCACCTCCAATGATAAAGGTGAATTCATTATTACCGAAGTGCCCGTGGGCAGATACGCCATCGCCGTTGAAGCCAAAGACTACCAAATTTTTGGAACAAATAACATCGTCGTGACCTCGGGAAAAGAAGTCATCCTCGCCTACGAACTCGAACAAGTAATCGAACGCGTGGGCGAAGTCAGCATCAAAGCCAAACCCAAGGGCGATAAACCCAACAACGATGCAGCTCTCATCTCAGCGCGATTGTTTACCGTGGATGAAACCGATCGTTTTGCCGGAAGCCGGGGCGACCCAGCGCGTATGGCATCGAACTTTGCCGGTGTGCAAGGGGCCGACGATTCAAGAAACGATATCGTGGTGCGCGGAAACTCTCCCCAAGGGATTTTGTGGCGTATGGAAGGCATCGACATTCCCAATCCCAACCACTTCGCGATTCCTGGAACTACTGGCGGATCCGTTTCCATTATCAACAACAAAATTTTGGGCAACTCGGATTTCTTCACCGGTGCCTTCCCTGCCGAATACGGAAATGCCAATGCAGGTGCTTTTGACCTGAAATTGCGCAACGGGAACAATAAAAAACGTGAGTATAGTTCTCAACTCGGTCTGTTGGGTTGGGACGCACTGGCCGAAGGTTATGTGAGCAAGAAAAGTGGAGCCAGCTATTTGGCAACCTACCGCTACTCGACTTTGGCCGCGTTTGGGGCACTGAAAATCCCTATCGGAACCGATGCCATCCCCAATTACCAAGATTATTCGTTTAAGTTTAACCTGCCGATGAAAAACAACAAAGGTAATTTGAGCTTCTTTGCGATTGGCGGGGCGAGCGACATCGACATTAACATCAGTACGCAAAAAGAGAGCAGTTCAGAACTCTATGGCGATAACGACCGTGATCAACATTTTGCGTCGAAAATGCACGTTTGGGGGAGCAGTTTTCAGTACAACATCGACAAAAACAGCTATTTCAAGGTTACGGCAGCAACCACCCGTCAGAGCGTAAATGCCCACCACGAGCTGGTTTTCCGTCATGTCACCGACACCATTGTCCGCGATGGTAAATCCTACCTACAATACCAAAACGATTCGATTGTTCCGAATTTGGGCTATATGTTCGATACCAAAACTTATGGCATTCATGCGTTTTACAACAAAAAATTCTCGGCCCAGAGTTCGATGAAAATTGGGGTTCAGGCCACACAATACAATTATACGCTTGTGGATAGCGCATTGAATTTCAACCCAACCAGCAATTTGTTTTGGAAGTTTAGCACGCGTTGGAATTCTAACGGAACTGCGTTTATGTTAATTCCTTATTTGCAATGGAAATACAAATTCTCGCCGGCATTCACCATCAGCACTGGAATTCAAATGCAGACGTACACGGTGAACTACGACCCAAGCAATACGCCTTTGGCTAGAACTGCGATGGCGGGCGATGTCAAATATAGCAACACCAGCAACAGCGGTCCTTTGTTGCGTTTCGGGGCGAGATACCAAGCTACCAAGCGCGACGCCATCAACTTGGGATTGGGCATGCATTCGCAGAACCAAAGTGCTTATGTTTACTACTACCAAAAACCCGGAAACAACACGCCCCACAATTTGGGAATGGGACTTTCAAAAAGTAATCACGCGGTTTTAGGATGGGATCACCAAATGGGCAAAGCCAGCAGAATCAAGGTGGAAACCTATTATCAGGCCCTGAGCAACCTACCCGTTGAGATGCTTATGGCTAGCAACAATTACAAGGGTTCATCGTTCAGTTTGGCCAACACTGGCAGCGGTTTCTCTCGTTTCTTCCCAGACAGTTTGCAAAATACAGGCAAAGGATACAACTACGGTATTGAGTTTACGGTGGAGAAATTCTTCAGCAAGGGCTTCTATTATTTGGCTTCTTTGAGTCTGTTTGATGCGCAATATCAAGGCAGCGACAACGTATGGCGCAGCAGCGATTTCAACACCAATTACGCCGCCAACGGATTGATTGCCCGAGAATTTGTATTTAAGAACAAGAACTCGTTGAACATTGGGGGTAAGATGACATTTGCCGGTGCACGTAGATTCTCTCCGATCGATACGATGGCTACAATTTACGAGCGCGAATACATCGAGAAGAGCAGTTTGAAAAACACCCAGCGTTTTGGCACAGCTTACCAGCGTTTTGATTTGAGGATTGCTTACCGAATCAATGCAGCGCATGTTTCTCATGAAATTGCATTTGACTTGGTGAATGTAACCAACCGCAAGAACGTGCTGAAGTACAGCTATATCGATACGGCCCCATATTTCCGTCAGACCTATCAATTGGGCTTCTTACCATTGTTTTATTACAAGTTGAATTTTTAAGGGGGTTCCCTATATGAGTCCGGAATGGTTTCCGGAGATATTATTCCAAAAAGGGAAGGGGGAGGCAAAGCCTCCCCCTTCCCTTTTTAACGTGATTACTGAAATTTAAATCCCCCCAAATTTCAACCCGTGCAATCATTAAAATCTTGCCCGGATGTCCAATCGGCAACACATGTGAATAACGGTCGGCGCGCGCTCCGCGCGCTGCGACTATCTTCGCCCATTATGAGAATTCGTCTGAGTTTCTTAGCCCTGGCATGTATCGCAATCTCTTCCTGCGTCACCAAAAAACAATTCCAAGCCCTCGAAGCCTCCAAAACGGAAATGGAAACAACGCTTAAGCGCAAAAACGACGATTGTGTGGAGAAAAATGCAGCCCTCGTCGCTAGCATCGCACAACTCGAAGCCGAAAAAGGTCAGAAAGAAAAACATATCTCCGCCCTTAAAGACACCATCGAAACCTGCCAAGTGCAACTCGATGAAAATCTTCAATATATAAGAAACCTTGGTTCTTCTCTGGATGCGCAACGACAAAATCTCGCCCAAGAAATCAACGAGAAAAACAAAACCCTCGCCGCCAAAGAACTAGAACTCAATACCGCCTTGGCCAAAGCCGAAGCCGAACGCGCCCGCCTAGAGCAACTTCGCAAAGAATTGGAAAAAACTTCGCAGCGTGTGAAAGACCTCGAAGCCGAACTCTCCAAAAAAGAACGCGCCGTTCGTGAACTCAAAGAAGCCATCGCCAAAGCCCTCGCAGGATTTGAAAAACTCGATATCAAAGTGGAATACCGCAACGGAAAAGTCTATGTGATCCTGCCCGAGAAATTGTTGTTCGCCTCTGGTTCAATCGACGTGGATCCCAAAGGACGCGAGGCCCTGATCGAAATTGGCAAAGCCCTGAATAAGCAGCCCGATGTGCAAATGGCCATTGAAGGTCATACCGATAATGTTCCGATGAAAGGCGCCATTAAAGACAACTGGGATTTGAGTGTATTACGCGCAACCAGCATCGCCCGAATTTTAATTTCCGATGCCAACATGAACCCCAAGCGCATCCAAGCCGTGGGTAGAGGCGATACCCAACCGGTGGCCGGAAACGACACCCCAGAAGGACGTGCCAAAAACCGCAGAACCGAGATTGTGCTTACCCCTCAGCTCGATAAGATCCTCGAAATCCTGAATAACTAATCGGGATGATCCTCATCGCCGCTATCGAAAACCACAAAAATGCGGACATCGATGCCCTTTGTGCGGACTACGTAAAACGATGCGGTCCGATGCATTCGGTGAAGCTCGAACTCCTGCCCGCCGCGCGCACGCCCGACCCCGAAGCCCAAAAAGCCAAGGAATCTGAGACTGTGCTCAAATTGATGAAGCCGGGAGACACCCTAATTCTGTGCGACGAAAGAGGAAAATCCTTTACCAGCCGCGGGTTTTCAACCTACATCGAAAAAACACTCTCGCAATCCCGCGGCAAAATCATCTTCGCCATCGGCGGGGCCTATGGTTTCACGGAGGAGGTGAGACAGCAATACCCCTGCATCAAACTCAGCGATTTCGTTTTCCCTCACCACCTGGCCCGCTTGGTCCTCACCGAGCAAATTTATCGCGCCCTCAATATCACCAAAGGCACAGGGTATCACCACGATTGAGGTTCATCTTGGCCAAAGCCCCTCTCCCGAACCGGCCCCAACCGATTTCACCCCAAATTCCCTCCCAATATCGTATTTTTGTAAAATCTCATGAACCTAGAACAGGCGCTAACTGATCACATTGCCTCAGCCATCGAAACCCTCTTTGGCAGCAACCCACAACCCGTGAAACTCGAGCGGACAAACCCCGATTTTGCTGGGGATTACACTTTTGTCGTGTTTCCGCTGTTGCGCATGTCGAAATCTACCCCCGAAGCCACCGCCAATGCCATCGGTGAGTCGCTCAAAGAAAACGCCCCCATCGTGGCCGATTTCAACGTGGTAAAAGGGTTCTTGAACATCGTCCTCAAAACCGATATCTACGCCGATTTCCTCAAATCAGAGTGGAACAACGCATCGTTCGGACAAACATCCCTCGGTGCAGGCAAAAAGGTGATGGTGGAATACTCATCGCCCAATACCAACAAACCCCTTCACCTTGGACACGTGCGCAACAACCTCTTGGGCGTGTCGGTGGCAAACCTATACAAAGCCGCCGGATACGAAGTGGTGATGGCAAACTTGGTCAACGACCGTGGCATACATATCTGTAAGTCGATGATCGCTTGGCAAAAATTTGGCAACGGCGAAACCCCCGAATCCACTGGGATGAAAGGTGATCACCTGGTAGGCAAATACTATGTCATTTTCGAAAACGCCCTGCGCG